>JALOMY010000094.1 GCA_025455225.1 Cyclobacteriaceae bacterium
CGATCGTGCGCTGGCTGTACAGCGAAAGAAATATGAATCTATTTCCGTTTCAGCTGAAGGTGGTGATTGGATTGATGGGGTTAAATCAAAATTGGCACTAACAGGTCCGGCAGAAGCTACCGTAACCATTTCAGATAACCAACAAACAGTTGCATCTGTTCAGCTGGATTCTACCGGCTTCGGTACTTGTGAATTGACACCCCGTGCAGGAATCCGTTACCAGGTTAAATCAGGTAGCTCGATAACCTCGCTAAACTTGCCGGTTAAAAATGATGGAATTTCAGTAATACTACGTGATGCCAATTCGGGTTCGTTTGATTTACAACTGCCGATTAATTCAGCCCATGTCACTCAATCTTTACTGGCATTAATTGTTTCACAAGGTAAAATTCTTCATCAAAAGATTTTTACGGTGGATGATTCCCGAAAAGCTAATCTTCAGTTTGGAGAATTCACTACATCGGCCTTTCATGTTTTGTACATATTCAATGAGAAAAGTGAATTGCTTTCAGAACGGATTTTTTTACCCATGCCTTCCGGGCAGCCTAAGCTGGATGTCCAGTTACCGCAATCCGTTAATCACCGGCAAACGAATACAGTTACAATAGCAATGAAGGATGAGCAAGGAAATGCCTTGCATGGTAACTTTACCTTGTCCATTATTCAGTCGAAATTATTTCCGTCCAACCCTGTTCCAAATGCCTTTTACCTGTCAGACTTACCCGAGGTTATGTATCGGTTGGAAGCTTACGGAGATCCTATCAAGAATTCCATTAATGATTTTTTAATTACACAAAAATGGAACCGCCTGAATTGGAAGGATATTCTGCAATCCAATTACCCAACTGTGAAATATCCGTTCAGAACCACACTCAACATGAAAGGTGAAATAACGGCTCGAAAAGACGGTGCAGTTCTTCCGGATTCAGTTCAGCTAGTCATGTATCTTCTTTCAAACACGCAGGGTTATGAAACCCCGGTTCGTAAGGGGAAGTTTGAAATTCCCTACCTCAATGACTTTTGGGGTAACGACCGTGCATTCATGGGTGTGGGGTTTGGCAATCAAATTCTTGACTCTGAATTCTCGATTAAGATACTTAACGATTCCCTTGCCTTTCAAAATCCTTACCGGTCGAATCAACTGAATGCACCCTCCGCATACGGTTTGTACGCATCAACAAAAAGAATAATTGATCAATCGTATTCCGCTTATGAGCAACGAAACTCAGGAAAACGAAGTGAGGTTCTGCCAAATGATCTGTTTGAAGAAGAATACGATGGCGCTGATTATTCCGTTAACGTGGCTGACTATGTGGTGTTTCCTAACATGAAGGATCTGATCCACGAAGTAATCCCGTTCGTGAAATTTCGTGCAAAAGGAAATGAACCAACTCTTCGGGTTATGTTCCGCAACAGCAACGGTACCCGCATTTACGATATCAACCCTGTCTTTATTATTGATGGAGTAATGACGCGTAGCACACCGTATTTTATCAATCTGAATCCTGCCGATATCCTTACCATAAAAATCATTAACAATCCCAACAAGCTTGCCCGGATGGGTGTCTTTGGTAAAAATGGTGTAATACTCGTTACCTCGAAGAAAGGCAACCTGGGCGAACCTTTACTGAAAGAAAATTATATTGATCTGGTGGGTCTGTCGGAAACCGTATTACCCTCCACACAAAAAATCAGAGCCGCTAATATTCCAACAACGGCCTCAACGCTGTATTGGAATCCGGAAGCTAAAATAGGTGAATCTGGTAAAACTGAATTTACGTTCAATTCCACCGATGACATCGGTAAAATGAAAATCATAATTCAGGGGATTACTTCTTCCGGTAAGGCAATCGTTCTTGAAAAAGAATTTGAAGTCGTTTATCATCCGTAAATCATACGAATGCCAGCTACTTCACTTTCAACCGGATTTAACCCCTGCTAAATCTGAAGTTTAAAATTGTCAAGATCGATATCGTCCGCTCCCTTTTCATCAAATGGGTACTCGATTAGTTGTTGAAAATTATATAAGGTTATCAGAATCAGGGAGCTGAACCCAGCCGTAAAATAAAGAGCCCACATCGGTAATTGATTTTCCAATTCATAAACAACCATTGGCGCCTGGATAACCGCAAAAACATTGATAAAACTCAGCGAATAAAACCGAAGCCCGATCATGGTACGATGCCGAACAAGACTGAGCAGAAACGTTGAGGCTTCCATGGAATCGCGCAGGTACCTGATAATACGAATCACAATGCGGCCTGAAATAAATTCACGGTTTCGTTCTACGAATTGATAAATCGAATCAATAGACTTCTGAAATTGGACATTATCTCCATTCGCATTCCGCAATTGTTTAAAGATAGATTCCGTGGCTTGTATTAAAAGCAATCTGCCTTCTGCCTTTTGTTCGGTACTGAGGTCACGTTCGCTCTGAAGGGAGTAATTAATAGCTGTAAACCCTGCTTTAAATACGCTTAAAAATTCAAGTGCACGTTCTCTTCGTTTAAAGGCAGTTTGAATTGAGGTGCCTAATGGAAAGGCTACTGCAAGTCCGAATACCACAATATCAAAGTGTATCTTAAAATTAAATTTAATGGCCAGGTAACAGGAAAGCAGCGAGATTGCTAAAACAATTGCCGTTCGGAAATTGAAGTATTGAAGAATCATAGAGTATCGATTGAGCTGGCTTTATACGGTAATTTATAAAAAAGAAAAAGATTGAGTTCAAGTTACCAACATTCAAATGAAGTATTAATACAATACAATAAATTTACACGAGCTCAGAAATTTTACAATGCAGTATTCATCTTCCGGATCTCATTGCTTCTTGCGGTTTGTACGGGTTTTTTTGCTGCCTGTAACCATTTACTCCCTGGCATACCATGCGTATAGTCAACAGGACTTAACCGAAGTTTTCAAACCCAATTTATTGCCTGTTGTCAGCCCATACGAATACCTGGATGTTGAATTTACCTGGAATATTCCCGGTAAGGCCCAGGCGTACCTGAATGCCGGTATTACAGAATTAAAAGAAGGAAGCCCGCCAATGGCTTTACAAAATTTTAATGAAGCCATTCAACAACATGAATTCTGGGTATCGTATTACTACCGGGGCATTATTCATCGAATTCTCGGTAACAACCAGGAGGCCGAGAATGATTTTAAACAGGTATTGAAACTACAAAAAACCTGTGCAGAAGCCTTGTATGCCCTGGGAGATCTTTACCAGCAAACAGAAAAATTTGATCAGGCCGCTTCGTATTATGAAAGTGCTATTAAACTGGATCCTAAATTGGTTCGGGGAACCTATCAATTGGGAAACCTCGCGCTTTTGGCAGGAGAAATTAACCGGGCCGTAAAATATTATGAAAAATGCATCCAGATAGACCCTGCATTTCCGGATGCCTATTTGCGTTTGGGACTTTTAAAATTTTCTCCCCGAAAAAAAGACCGTGATGCTATCGTTTATTTGGACAAAGCCATTCAGGTTGATTCCACCTTTGAAAATGGTTTATACTGGCGCGGACTAATTTATATTCTATTGAATGATTTCGAAGAGGGTTTAAGCGATTGGAACCGTCTGATCCAGATGAATCCCAACAACCCCTTACTGCTCAGCAATCGGGGTGTGGTCTATATGGCACTCGATGATTATGAAAATGCCTACCGCGACCTTCGGGATGCCTTGATGATGTACTATGAAGATGAAGAACAATTTGCCGGTCAGCAAACCCTGATCGATAAACGAATTGATCTGCAAGCAGCCGTTTCATACCTTAATCGGTATGGTTATGGATTACCTGAAAAATCATTTCTTCAAATCAAGAAAGGTTTCTGTTTGCTCATTACCGGCAAGCCTCAGGAAAGCATAAAGAATTTTAAAGCAGCGGCTTATCCTGAACCCTCCGCTGCTGCCTTTTACCTCACGGGTCTTGCCTATGAGCAAGTTCCCCGGTTTGACTCCGCTCATTTCTTCTATGACCTGGCCTTGAAGTATGATGAGGATTTGCTTGATGCATATAAAAAGCGCGCCATTTATCGTTACGAAATGCGCGACTGGAAAGGATCTTATAATGATTTTAGCCAAATGATAAGGCTTCAACCGGAATCACTGGTACCCTACCGGTTACGCGGCTTTGTAAAATCCAATCTCAGGGATTTTTACGGGTGCATTCTTGACCTGACGCATGTTCTTAATTCGGATTCATCGGATTATGAAGTATGGAAAACCCGGGGGTATTGCCGTCAGCAGGTGGGTGATACACTCGGGGCTTTGAATGACTACAGGAAAGGGCTGAAAATCAATACTACCGATGCCGACCTTTATGAGATTGTTGCACAGAGTTTCCTGAAAGCAAAAGATACCTCTTCCGCCCTGGAAGTTCTGATGGAATATGAAAATGCCTTTCCGAATTCCGATAAGCCGGTCCTTCAAAAAGTCAGAATCTTAATCGAGCAAAATAAACTGGAACAGGCACGCAATGAACTTGATAAATTGATTACCTCCAATCCCACCATTCATTACGACCGGCAATACCTCTCGTACATACAAATGCTGGAAGGCTTAATTGATATGCGCAGCGGCAAGTTGAAAAACGCGAAAGAAAAATTTACAGCCTCTCTCAAGAACAACCCCGAATTATTGGAGGCCCGGCTCCATCGGTATAAGACTTATGTACTGTTGGGCGAAGCAAAAAAAGCAGAAGAGGACCTGTTGATCTTAAAAAAATCGAATTACAAAGATGCCGGATTGCCGGATTGAGGCCGAAATCCAGTCAATTTTCTGTCATTGTGTCATCGAAATCCCGCCTGAATCCCGGTGGCATAACCCTTGATAAGACATTTGCGGTAATTCGAATCAGGAATCTATAAATATAACTTATCATGGGAAAAATCATTGGAATCGACCTGGGTACTACGAACTCTTGCGTAGCCGTAATGGAGGGTAGCGAACCTGTTGTTATCCCCAACAGCGAGGGCCGCAGAACCACACCATCCATAGTTGCCTTTTTGGATGGAGGCAAAGGAGAACGCAAAGTAGGTGACCCGGCTAAACGTCAGGCTATCACCAATCCTAAGAATACGGTAATGTCCATTAAGCGATTCATGGGCAAAAAATTCGCAGATGTTGGTGAAGAAAAGAAAATTGTATCCTACCAGGTAGAAAGTGGGAATAACGACACCGTGCGGGTTCGTATTGGCGACCGTTTATATACTCCGCAGGAGATCTCGGCTATGATTCTTCAGAAGATGAAAAGTACTGCTGAAGATTACCTGGGCACTACGGTTACCGAAGCTGTAATTACGGTACCTGCCTACTTCAACGATGCGGAACGCCAGGCAACAAAAGAAGCCGGTCAGATTGCCGGTCTGGATGTAAAGCGTATCATCAACGAACCTACTGCCGCAGCTTTAGCTTACGGACTGGATAAGAAAAATAAAGACATGAAAATCGCAGTGTACGACCTGGGAGGTGGTACCTTCGATATTTCCATATTGGAATTGGGCGATGGTGTGTTCGAAGTAAAATCAACCAATGGTGATGTTCACCTGGGCGGTGATGACTTCGACATGAAGATCATCAACTGGCTGGCCGATGAATTCAAGAATGAACGCAACATCGATTTACGTAAAGACCCGATGGCGCTTCAGCGTTTGAAAGAAGCCGCTGAAAAAGCCAAGATCGAATTGTCCAGTTCACAAGAAACTGAGATCAACCTACCGTACATCACTTCGATTGATGGTGTACCTGAACACCTGGTGAAAAAATTGACGAAAGCCAAATTTGAACAATTGGTAGACGACCTGGTTCAACGTACACTTGAACCGTGCCGTAAGGCCGTACAGGATGCCGGAGTATCCGTTAATGATATTGACGAAGTAATATTGGTGGGTGGTTCAACCCGTATTCCACGCATCCAGGAAGTTGTAGAAAAATTCTTCAACAAGAAACCTTCTAAAGGAGTAAACCCGGATGAAGTGGTAGCAGTTGGTGCTGCTATTCAGGGTGGTGTGCTGACCGGAGAAGTTAAAGATGTATTGTTGCTCGATGTTACTCCGCTCTCATTGGGTATTGAAACGCTGGGTGGTGTGTTTACGAAACTGATTGAATCGAATACTACCATTCCTTCGAAAAAATCTGAGGTATTCTCAACCGCTGCCGATAACCAGCCTTCCGTTGAAATCCATGTACTTCAGGGCGAACGTCCGATGGCTAAGGATAACCGTACAATCGGTCGATTCCATCTGGATGGAATTCCTCCTGCTCCGCGTGGCATTCCACAGATTGAAGTAACCTTCGATATCGATGCCAACGGTATCCTGCATGTATCGGCCAAGGACAAAGGCACCGGAAAGGAACAGAAAATACGCATTGAAGCTTCCAGCGGATTAACCGATCAGGAAATTCAGAAGATGAAACAGGAAGCTGAAGCCAATGCTGAAGCCGATAAGCGTGTCAAGGAAAAAGCTGAAAAAGTCAACCAGGCTGATTCGTTGATCTTCCAGACCGAGAAACAACTAAAAGAATATGGCGATAAGTTGTCAGACGGAAACAAGAGTGCAATCAACAGCGCGCTTGAGAAATTGAAAGAAGCTCATAAGAGCCAGGATCTGACTGCCATTGAAACAGCTATGGCCTCTCTTAATGCCGCATGGCAGGCTGCTTCCCAGGAAATGTACCAGGCTACGCAAGGTGCCGGTGCAGCCGGAGCCCAACCCGGAGCCGGTGCTGGAGCTTCAGGTAGTTCAACGGATGCGAACAATGTTTCCGATGTTGAGTACGAAGAAGTAAACGATAAGAAGTAATTCTTATCAATTGATTAATACACGAAAGTCCTGGTTAAACGCCAGGACTTTTTGTTTATATTCCATTATTAAATCAACTCCCATGAAGCAGACCCTCATCATCCTTTGCATTACCCTTTCGGTGTACGTTTATGGGCAGAGCCTTCTGATTAAAAATGTGAACCTGATTGATGTCAAGTCGGGGAAAGTAATACCGGCAACTTCTGTTCTGGTTACCGGCAGTATAATAACCGAAATCGGGCCTTCATCGAAATTGAAGACTTCGAACCAAACCCAGGTAATTGATGGAACCGGGCAATACCTGTTGCCGGGAATGATCGATGCACATATACATTTCTTCCAATCCGGGGGGCTTTATACCCGACCGGATGCGTTGGACCTCCAGTTTAAAATGCCTTACGAAAAAGAACGGGAGTTTGGTTTTAACAATGCTGCCGATTACCTGAAACGGTATGTACGATTAGGTATAACCACAGTAATCGATGTTGGCGGGCCTTTTCAGAATTTCATTATCCGCGATTCCATCGCCAAATCGTTCCCTGCCCCAAATGTTCTGGTAACGGGACCCTTGTTTTCAATGGTTGATCGTAAAAAGCTTGAACTTAACGATCCCCCCATTGTGAAAATAAGCACACCGGATCAAGCTGATTCCCTGTTTCAAAAGATGCTACCTTATAAACCCGATTTTATCAAAATCTGGTATATCGCCAACCGGAATCTTCCTGCAGAAAAATCATTTCCATTAGTCAGGCACATAGCTGAATTGGCCCATCGAAATAATTTAAAACTCACCGTTCATGCTACGCAATTGCAAACTGCACAATTGGCTGTTGAAGCAGGCGCTGATATTCTGGTTCACAGTATCGATGACGAAGTTATTCCGGACGCATTCATTAAAATGCTAAAGGATAAAAAAGTTGCCTATACACCAACCCTGATTGTTGGCAAGAACTATTACAAAGTGTTTTCCGGCCGGCTCGATCATCATCCTCAGGATTTGAAGTGGGCTAATGCTTTCGCTTATGCAACCTTGCAAGATCCTGAGGGCTATTCGGATACAGAGATGCCGGCATTACTGAAAAATTTAAGGGCAAGCGGTATTCCTCCCGCTGAAAATAAATCCGATTCCATTATGGCGCTTAACTTGAGGAAATTGATCAAAGCCGGTGTTAATGTTATTATTGGAACCGATGCCGGCAATATCGGTACACTCCATGCCTCCTCCTACCTGCAGGAACTTGAAGCAATGAGCAAAGCCGGCCTTACCAACCAGGAAATTCTAAGAGCCGCAACCTGGCAGACTGCCTTAGGTTTTGGAAAGGAAAAGACATTGGGTTCAATTGAAAAGGGTAAACAAGCCGATATGATTTTACTCACGAAAAATCCTCTGGAAACACTGGGCAATCTCAACTCCATTACATTTACGATTGTGAGAGGAATTGCTGTTCAGGCAGAAGCCAATCTAACCGAATCTCCGGAAGCTGTTGTTCAACGACAGGTCAATGCTTACAATGCGCGGAACATTGACGCCTTTCTCGACACTTATGCAGACGAAGTTGAACTGATTAACTGGAATGGCCAGCTTTTATCCAGGGGAAAAGACCAGATGCGCACCATCTATGCGGATCTTTTCTCCCGTACTCCCAATCTTTATTGTAAAATCGAAAACCGGATCGTAGCGGGAAATAAAATTATTGACAAGGAACATGTTCGTTTTGGCAACGATTTCGTTGATGCTGTTGCCGTTTATGAGGTGGAAAATGGTAAAATCAGGAAAGTTACCTTCATCCGGTAAGGTATGAGTTTACCCCGTTTAGTAATAAATTTGCCGCCTCAATTCTTAGTAATATGCTCGTTTTAAAATTTGGAGGCACTTCGGTTGGAAAACCGGAGCGAATGAAAAAAATAGCCGATCTGGTAACGGAAACTTCGGGACAGAAGATTGTCGTTCTGTCTGCCTTATCGGGCACTACCAATGCCCTGGTTCGCATAGGTGATTTTATATTGAACGGTGATCTGGATGCTGCCGAAAAAGAGATTTTCTCGCTTGAACAACACTACAACTCATTTGTCGATGAGTTGTTCGGTTCTGATAATTTCAAAGCCATCGGTCACGAAATTGTTAGCCGGTTCTTCATTTTTATCAGGTTGCTGGCAGCTGGTCAGTTTGACGACAAAAGTTACCGTGAACTTCTGGCCCAGGGTGAGTTAATGTCGACCGAACTTTTTTACCAGCATTTGCAGGAACGCAAGATCAACGCACGCTTGTTGCCCGCTCTTCATTTC
>JALOMY010000345.1 GCA_025455225.1 Cyclobacteriaceae bacterium
AACCGGACTGGGCGGTGGTACATTAATTATTCCCCTGCTAAATCTCTGGCAACGGGTTGATATCCTGAAAGCCAAATCCATTTCATTCGGAACCATTTTCGCCATTGCTTTGTGGCTGACACTGAATAACCTTTTTTTAGAACCTGCCAATGCAATTCCCAACACCCAGGGTTTGATTGTTTGGCCTTTAGTGTTGCCCATTTCCATCGGGGTGTTGATCGGTTCTCCGCTGGGAGTGGTGTTCAGTAAACGAATTTCTTCCAAAATAGTCACACTTATTTTCCTGATTGTTATAAGCCTGCTCACCATCCAGAAAATAGCTGAACTGATTTGGATTGATTAGTACCGTAAATAGCTCGTAATTCGTATTTCAAATCTGATTACCCTTATGGCTTTCCTTTTCGATTCCTTTGATAACTGGAAAAAATACGCCACCGAACAAAACCTTTCTTTGGTACAGGTGGTGATTCAATACGAGCAAACGCAGAAGAATCGCACGGAAAAAGAAATTTGGGATGGACTTTCAGTCGCATGGCAGGTGATGAAGGAAGCGGTTGTTGCCGGGCTTACGGAAGAAATGACTTCACGTTCGGGTATGGTAAACAATGGCGCTAAAAAAGTTTATAATTATCCTATCCCGGTGTTGTCCAAAGAATTTCAAAACCTGATTTCGCGCGCACTGGCTGCTAAAGAAGTAAACTCCTGCATGGGCCGTGTAGTCGCTGCACCAACAGCGGGAGCAAGTGGCATTATGCCGGGTGTGCTGGTCACTCTTCAGGAAATTCACCACATCGATGATCAGAAAATCCTGGAAGCTATGTTACTGGCAGCAGGTGTTGCTTTGATCATGGAACAAAAAGCCAGCATTGCTGGCGCTGTGGGCGGTTGCCAGGCTGAAACAGGAACTGCTGCCGCCATGGGATCTGCAGCCATTGTTTACTGCCTGGGAGGAAATACTGATCAGATCTTCAACGCAGTTGCGATTACCGTTCAATGCATGCTGGGACTTGTTTGCGATCCTGTAGCAGGTTTGGTAGAAGTTCCCTGCATTGTGCGTAATGCCAGCGCGGCAGCGATTGCCAACAGTTCTGCTCAGATTGCCCTTGCCCATGTAAGCAGCGTAATTCCGGTGGATGAAGTCATTGAAGCCATGGGTGAAATAGGTGCGAGTATGGAAACCCGGTATAAAGAAACTGCATTGGGTGGATTGGCCGCAACTAAAACAGGCCAGGCAATTGCCAAACGTGTATTGATACACGATATTGAAATGCTTCCGGATGAAGAAGTATAAGAAAACCATTTACTCCTGGCACATTTCATATTTTAATCACCAAAACAACCGGTCTCAATGAATCGTATAGTCAGCTTACTGTTTGTGTTCATAACCGGATTCAGTTATGCACAATCTGAAATTGAAAACATTCACCAAACCATTGTTGCTCTGGATCAGGCTTTAGTTGCAAAAGATTCGGTCACGCTTAAAAATCTGCTAACCGATGATTTCATTGGTGTAGTGCCTTCCGGAGATTGGTTTTACAAATCTGATTATATCCGCTATCACTGCAGGCCGGGTATGGGATTGATACAATTAAATACCCAACCTATTAATAAAACAAATATCCGGTTCTTCGGAAATACAGCTATTATCAATCGCAGGGTAGAAGCCGTACGTTTATGGCCGGATGGCAAAAAGGAAAGCTTAACTGTGCAACGCATTGAGGTGTGCGCCAAAATAACCAACCAATGGAAGATAGTGGGTGGTCAGGGTACCAGGGTGATGGAGGGGCAGGCTTTACCGAAATAATTTCCTCTTCTTATTTCAATTGAACCCACGTGTTGATTGAGTTGTGTGGCGCCTTCAGAAGAATTTTCAAAAAGTCTGCGTTTACGTTTTTAATCGTAAGATCACAATTTCCTTTTGACACCCGTTTTTGGGCAACCAACTCGTAGTGATCAGTAAGTCCTTTACCAAAGTCGTTAGAAGTACTGATATAAATTTTGGCTTTACCTTTTGCAGAATACGATTTCCAGGTTAAATGAATTTTTTCATTATCCCGGTTAGCCTTAAGATCAGCAACCGAAATAGTTCCTATAAACGGAACACCGTCCAGTTCATTTTCAATATTTTCAGGAATGGGGATATTCATATGCCTCAGTATAGATGGCATAATGTCAACAGCAGCCGTTTGATTCCCAAAACGTTTATTTAATGGTTTACTATTGGTGCTTATCCAAACGGTTCTTTCCCGGTCGCTTTGTCCGCCATGATTCTTCCCGGTCTCAGCATCCCGTCCATGATCGGTAGTAATAACAATCATCCACTGCTCCTTTGTATTCGCTTCACGCGACTGAATAGCCTTCCAGATTTTACCCACCTGCTCATCTGCTTTTTTTATTGCATCGCTATACTGTGGACTATCGCCATACAAATGACCCATATCATCGGTATACTCCAGGTACACCCAGGATAAATCAGGACCATTCTCCTGAATGTATCGGGCTGCTTCTGTCGAAACATGTTCGTCAATGTCAAGTATGAATTTCCGGTCTGCAGTGTGAGGAAATTTATTTTCATCCAGTTCAAATCCATCAAACGTGTAATCCAGTTTAATGGAACCGGCAACTTCAAGTCCTTCACCAATCAGCTTAGTTCGATTATCCAGCCAGGTAGAAAAGATGGCCGTTCTTAGTGAAGGATTGTTTGATTTTGCGATGCGGAAAATATTCCAGTAGTGGTAGTTTGGATTTTCAATGTCATTATCCCACACATTATGTTTGTTCGACCAGGTACCGGTAAGCACATGATTATACCCAACAGCTGATACAGTGGGTGATTCACTAAAGGTTCCTTTAGCTCCACCAGTGTAAGCACGCGTATAACCACCTTTTTTTGAAATTTCATCGATAAATGGAGTCTCTGTATTTTCCAATGCATCTGCAGAAATTCCATCGAGAATGATGAACCGCTTTTCGCTGACCAGTCGAATGATGGGCAATCAGTAACAAGCAAACGAGGAACAGAATACGGAACATATCAAGAATAATTAAAGTGGTGCTGCATATTGTTAATTACTATTCATCGCCTTGCTTCCGTTTCGTTAGGTTGAACCCTTAAAATAGGGTAATACCGATTCTCCAAGACTGTAAATTAGAATAGTAAAGAGAATCGCAAATACAGAAGCGCTGATCAGCATGTATAAAAGAATCCGGTACTTAGGAGCACCCAGGCTAACCGCTATTAGCGCCCCACCAATTGGTGTGAACAGAATAGGTGTTAACAGCGCTATTCCGGCCAGG
>JALOMY010000095.1 GCA_025455225.1 Cyclobacteriaceae bacterium
GAGCTAACTTCACCGTACTCTTCGAATAATCCCTTCAATTCTGCTTCCGTTGCTTTAAAAGGGATGTTGGCAACATAAATGTTCATTTGTTTTACTGATAAAGTGATTAATTAAACTGTTACTGATAAATCCGCCTGAAACTCAATTGCGGTAATGCGAGAAAGGCTTCAAATAGACTGATCAATTACCTAGTAAAGGTAATTATTTGATTGAAGGATACAATATTAATTTTCAGTCTGAACGGTTATTATGCCTTAATTAATGCTTTTGTGGCATTAACCTATCCATCTCCATGCGGTTAGCTGGTATGATCGGTTACAATAACCCATTTTCCCCTGATTTTTTTCCAAAGCAGGGTAAAGTAACCCGAAGGCTCATCATTCGATCGTTTCAGATGAAATTTGCCGATCATGAATGCATTTTGCGAATCAAGGATCTGAAGGTCCAGAATGGTAAACGTCAGTTTGCCCATGGCATCGGGCGTTGGATAACCCTTCTTGTAATTTTCCAACGTGGTCGACCAGCCGTAGGCTATGCCGTTCCGGCCGATAAATTTAAGACTATCTGATTTCCAATACCCCAGCATAAAACTTTCAAGATCAGCCCGGTTCCAGGCTTCCTGTTGTTCAGCCATCACATTCCGGATGGCATCGATATCCGATTGAGCAGGTTTCTGTGCAACAACCAGAATGGAGGTAAGTAAAATGATCAGAATCAAATAGGATTTCTTCATGGTTACATGGGATGAATTCGAACCTGAAGATCAATAAAATTCTGTGGATCTGAAATGGACTGTTAATACGCACGGTCTACGGTACCCGACCCGTAAATTTTCTTGGTCGCGGTTTTCGTATTTCCTTTGTGTTTTACATTTCCGTTACCAACAACGGTAGCTGTGATAGTGTCCGTTACATTCAATTCGGCCGAACCTGATCCGGAAACTTTAATTGTTGCCTTTTCAACCGGACAACTAAATGCATTGATGCTTCCGCTGCCACTAACAATTCCATCAATTGAACTGGCGTATCCTTTAATACCCATTTTACCTGCACCGCTTACTTCTGCTTTAATCACATCTCCTTTAATATCGAGATCCATACTTCCTGATCCGCTGATTGAAAGATTCAGAAAGGGGGAAGCCAGTGAATTTTCCGAAATGACCTTTCCGGATCCGTTCACCTGGAGTTCACCAATATTTTTCACACTGATGTAAACTTTCATGGTTGGATTTACTTTTATATCGTCAATCTTGGCCCAGATGCTTTTATTGGCATTTTCAGGTTTGCGTTCTACGTTGATCATAAGAATTCCATTTTCAACGAAAATGGTAGTCAGTTCATAGATTTCTGTAAGCGCCTCTACCTTAACTTCCTGTTTATTGGTTTGTTTGAGGTATACGGTATAACCCGAATTGTTATAGATGGATTTGAACTCAGGTAATTCAATTGTCTTGGTAGTTGTTTGTGCTGTAACTCCCCAAATGAGAGCCAAAAAGGCAGATGCAGTTAAAAAGAATGTTTTCATACGATTATCGTTTATGGTCAATGAATGAATGGAAGGCAATTCCATCCATTATTTCAAAGCCTTAAATTATCTGATAATCAGATTCGGCTTATGTTATTGACCGAACAATAGGGAAGGTTAACGTCTTTTACGGAATATAGCCTTGAATACGAGAATGAAAATTATGCCACCGATGCAGAGCACCAGTAGAACTTCGGGGGTTATTTGATTTATTGCATGCATGTTAAAGTCGGATTCTCATCTGCAATTTAATATCATTACGCACATCTCCATCTATGGTATCCGCACCACTTCCAATCGTTTCACGATCGGTAAAGCGGGTATGCGAATAGCGTACCCACATCGACACATTTCGGTTTAAATCGTATTGAATTAAAAGATAGGAACGGATGCCTTTACCTGAATAGGATGGAAGAGAGTAGGCCAACCACACATCACGTTCATATACATATTGCCGGTTGTCATAATCTTCCGTATCAAATAGGGAATACCGACCGGTAACAGATATGCGCCCAAAATCGGCACTTACATCCTGAATAAGTGCAAGGCCTTGTGTGGTATTACCGTTAAACTGGTAGCTGCTGAATTGTACCCGGCTTTTCATGCGTAATTGCCGGGCCAGACCATAGTCGCAATTAAGCCAGACATTACGTTTTAATCCGGTATCGGTACGATACAAAGGATCTTCAGAATCAGAGAGATTCTGCACTTTGGATTCTTCACGGAATTGGACAAACATCATTACATTTCGATTCGGTTGATAGTTGAGCCTTACAAGGAACTCATGTCCATCTGAAGGTGCATAACTCCGGTATCTCAACCAGGGAAACCGGAAGAGATCGGCATAGCCGGCCAGGCTGAATTGCCGGTTCCAGCGGTATTTCCATCCCCAATATAATCCGTGCTCGTTTATTGGGATTGATCCTTCGGCTAAGGCATTTGAATACAGGCTATAAAAATTGCGTTGGTAATTTCGGTAGTGCAGAACAATATCTAATTGATTTGTTACACTTCCTAAAATTCCGGATGATATTCCCAGGCCATTGTTGATGGTTAGTCCTGCTTCGGTGAACCACGTAAAATTTTTCATGGTATAGTTCACATATGCCCCGAGATTGGATTGGCTTATACCTGAAAAGGCAAATTGATTATAGGGCTGTGGTGTTCGTATAACCGGTACCTGGTAAAATACATGATTAAAGATTATTCCGGCATCAAAATTATACTTCCGGTACGTAAGTACGGCACCATATTGCTGTTCATTAATTGTTTTTCTTCGGTTCAATTCCGAGGTGTTACGGTGCAATCCAGTTGTCTGAAACGATGAAGCAAAAACATCTTCGGTGGTGTCGTTCGCCAGTGTTGCATCGCGCCAGGTATTGGAATAAAAGCCGGAAAGATTAAGATTGGGTTGCAGTTGGTAGGTTAAAGCTATTCCTCGCAAATACCCGGTTTCATTCACAGATGTATACGGCATGAATCCAAGGTTGCTTCTGCGAACCGTTGTAATAGTTTCACCCCCCTTACCGAAACCAAATGTTCCTCCCAGGAGCATACCCTGGCCAACCTGTGATTGGAAATCACCTACAATCAGATTTTTTATTTTCCCTTTATTCATCAGTTGAAAATGAAAGGAGTTATAATCAAACCCATATTGTTTCTTATCCGGATTCCAGGTTACGGCTTCACCTGCATCCTTTTCCATGGTAAATCCAAAACTGAAATCATTGGCACGGCTTGTTCGGAAACGCATATACAGTTTGTCTTCGCTACCTATAAATTGCTGGTTAGAACTTGCCTGGTCAGTGAAACCGAGTTTGGTTTGTAATGTTCGTTCATACCGGACAATAAAATAGTTGTTTCCGGTTTCGGTCATGCGTTTCCATAACCGGGATGAAATGGACGCATTCGGGTCTTCAACTGCAAGGAAGGGTGCAATCCTGTAAATTGTGTTAAGATCGAATCCGGGAATTGCCTGGAGTTCATAAATGGAAACGAAGTCGCCATTTTCAGCCCGGTATCGAAGTAGCTGTTGCAACTGTTCCTCGGTCATAAGATTAAGAAACCGGAGTTCTTCCGGGTTTGAACGATTAATGTTGATGGGATTGGCCAATAATAAAGCGAGATTTTCATACAGGTCTTCATAATTAAGGTCAAGATCCTGGTAACCGAATAATTCATCGGCAAGACGTTCAAGGTCAACTTCTTTTCGTGGATATTCCTGGGCACTTACGATTAAGGCTATTAAACATAAGAAGATACCAACCAGGCTTGATCTCATGTCTTACTGAATTGGTAGGTTACGGAAGCCTGGTGGCTGAATTGTAAAACGGAACTGTATTGAAGCGAATAGTCCAGGTTGAATTTATTCGTCTTGAAACCCAACCCGAAAAAAGATGCATTGGGATTGACATTAAACCCGGTACGGGCACTGAATTTTTTATGAAACTGATATTCGCCTCCCAACTTCCAGGTGGGTTTATAGTCGAGATCTTTCTCCAGGTCAGTGGCAATAAAAACTTTTTCTGTTGGTTTAAAGGCCACACCCATTGTTAATAAAGTGGGCAGCCTGTCTCCATCTTCAGAAAGTTTGGGTTGATTTAGATTGGTAATATGTGCGCCAACGAAAAGCCGGGGTGTTAATTCTGCAATGCCGCCAAAGTTGATCGAAAAGACACCTTTGCTTCCGAATCCTTCGGCCCGGTATTGGATGTAATTAATTCGAAGTCCAAGTGAAGCAATGCCCATTTGATTGCTGAATCCTGCAGTTAAAATACTTTCGCTGTATAGATCATCGCCAAATTGGAAGACACCACCGCCCAGAACGCCAAGTCGGGTTGGCCAGGCAACAACGGCAGCGGTTCGATTCCCACCTGGTAATGCCGTGCGTGCATCGAACGAAAAGGCAGCTGTGGTTTCATTGATGCGGGCAATACCAGCAATATTGTTGAAAACGCCCCATGTATCGAGTAATGCGGTTGATGAGTACCCAATTCCTTGAGCACGTGCGCCCATCAGGGTGGAAACACTTTGTCCACCGACAACAAAGGAAACGATCATTAGGATTAGTCCGCAGTATAATTTCTTCATGCACGGGCAAACATTCCTGAATTTAATACTTGAGGTCTTTGGAATCAAACCGGGTAAGAAAAGTACGGCTTCTGTTAATACTAAAACGAGATTACCGGATTGGTAATCAGAATTCCTTTTTGATGTGAAGGAACAAACCGCTTCGGCCCTGTGAGTTGAACGTATATTCAACCCGCAACACCATATCATAAAAACTAACAAAGTCCAGGCCCATGCCGGTGCCGCTTATCCAGGTATTAGACAGTGAAGAATTCTGCGGAGGCAGACTGTTTTCGTAAGCCGGGTAATTGCTTACGTAACCGAAATCAAAATACGTCTTAAGATAAATTGCAATTGGAAAGTACTTGAATTCTTTAAAACGGCTGCCTGGCAAACTATACGTTCTGGAGAAGATGCGCTTTTTAAGCGTTGTCTTATTCAATACATACCAGGGGCCTTCAATCACATTAACTTCATAACCTCGTACAAATAACCGGTTGTAGCCCAGTACACCATAATTATAATAGGGTATATCGTCTTTGTTGCTCCAGTAAGCAAATGAAAAATTCGACAGGTAGAAATTCTTTTTAAGATCCAGGTAGTGGGCATAACTTATCCAGGCATCCAGTTTTTCAAGATCGTTGGTAAAAGCGAAACCAACTTTCTGCAAATGAAATAAAAAATTATATCCTTTTAAGGGGTAGGCAACAACATCGCGATAGTCGGCTACGAATTCGTAGCTGAGTACATCATAACGCTGCTTAAGATTATCAGGGCCGAGGTAATTTGGGTTGACCTGTTGCAATGAATCAGTAATTTTCGTGTTTCTGAATGTATAGCCAAAACGGTGATACCGGTAAAAGTTGTTTCGGTAGGTGTACGTTAAGCCGATTCCTTTAGAATTTCTGAGCACCTGGTCGGTTTCAAGAAAAACCAACTTATGATCTTCCGTTCGGTACGATACGTTTTTGGCGTCAATAAAATCTGCCTGGAAAATCAAGCCTTGCTTTTGTTTTTTATCAAAATAAGGGATTCGATACATCAACTCAAACTGTTTCAGATAGCCAAATTGGGCCGTGAACGTAAGCGTTTCATTACGGCCACGCATATTATACTGGTACAGTTTGAGGCCATACATGATGCGGCTTAAGTCGTGGTCGTAGTTCTCCCACCATTCATTGAAGTTCCGGTCAGACAAGTGAAAAATGGGTACCGGAAAAGTATACCAGCGTTCGTTTACCTCAATAAGCAGGTCAATGGTTCTTGGGCCTGAATCAAGAGCGCGTATTTCAGCACTGTTAAAGAGATGAAGATTGAAAAGTTTTTGCTGGTCGCGTTCCAATATTTTTGGAAGGTTGATATTCAATACGGAATCACCGGTTTTCAAACTCAGCTCGCGCTCGATAATACTTGTTTTGGTTTTTTTGTTGCCGAGAATGTAAATGCGGTTAACACGCACATAGTAGGTGAGTGAATCGATTACTACCTGTTCTTTGTTGCGACCGGCTTTTTTTGTTGTATCCGGTTGATTGAAGTATGAATCGGTAAGTGAATTTGCGACCGTGGTATATGACCCCGCAATCAGGCCGATAAAGACAGCCAATTGCAAAATAAAATCATGTGCACACCTCGTCAATGAATTAATTTTTTACTTCGTTATGGGTTGTTTCGAATTTCTGAATGATAGAAATAAAACAACAAAGCCTGCGATCACCAACGGAATGCTGTAAAGCTGACCGTAATTAATTCCATAACGTGAGATGAATTCGATTTCTTCAGGTACCTGTACTTCTTTCAGGTATTCGTAAATAAAACGAAGTCCGAAGCACACAATGAGGAAAATTCCGAATAGCTGTCCGGAAGGAAGATTTTCTTTCTTCCGCGTCCAAAGCCAGAAGAGCAGGGCAAACAGAAGGACGCAGGAAATGGATTCATACAATTGAGCCGGATGCCGAGGTATACCGTATGTATCCACAATGGCAACGTACCGGTTGGTTTCATCCTGGCCCAGCCGGAATTGAAGATCCGATAATTGGCTGATGTGTTCAATAACATACCCGTTATTGATTAGGCGGTCAAATACCCTTCCGGTTAAATAGGCATTGAGTTCGGCCGGATTTTGTTTATCCCGGTTAAATTCAATCAGAATTTTAAGAGGTGGAAAACCCAAACTATTTGACTCGCCCTGGCCTTTGGCAAAACTTACACTCTCCACGTAATCGTCACGTTCCAATACTTCGCTAACGTTGCGTGTAAACACAATACCGAAATCAGATTTCGTAGGTTTACCCAGAATTTCAGAATTATAAAAGTTACCCAACCGGATGAGAGCTCCTGTTAAGGCAACAAGAATTACAATCCGGTCAAGGGTTTGTAGGTACGATTGCCCGGGCTTTTTCTTGCGTGCGTATAACCACAGCGCGAATAAAATTCCGGCTGCAGCACCATGACTGGCCAGGCCGCCTTCCCAAACTTTAAAAATATCTATCGGATTAGCCAGGTAACGGGCTGGTTCATAGAAGAACACGTGTCCCAGGCGTGCACCGATAATGGTGGCAATCACCATGTAAATGGTCAGGGTATCTACATCTTTTTCGGGTTTGCCTTCTTTCTTGAACATGTAGTAGAGTATCTGCTGACTGATCAGAAATCCAAGGGCGAAGAGTAAACCGTACCAACGAAGGGTTACAGGACCTATTGAAAAAATATCCGGGCTTCCGTTCCAGATTATGTAGCTAAGCATATTCATGGGCGCAAATATAAGGCAATAATTAAGGATCAGACTTTTCATGGTTTGATCCCTTGAAATTTTGTGACTTAATATTATTCGAGTGATTCCAATTCTGCAAGTTCCTCTTCAAAGCCGGATGAAAGAATGGGGAAGCGGCACCATGTACGGGGATCAACATTCAGTTCATCGAGGTGGAAGGAGGGAGCCAGGCGTTCTCGTTTCCATTGATTTATTGCCCATAACCGGAAGAATTTCCAGATATACGACTTGAGTATGGTCCGATCAGTAAATTCTGATTTCATGTGATGGAAGACTTCGGCAGGAGATTTACGCATCAGGAGGGCATGCCGCTCAATTTGTGCCAATACCGGGTACGGCATCAGGTCTTCTTCATCGGTTTGATGACGCTCCAAAGGCCGTAGTTCTGCCGTTGGGGTAAGTTGGTTTACATACTTCAGTGCGCTGTACCCGAGGGTATTTTCTGCCCACCGTAACCATTCCAGAATGGTTACTTTATTAATTCCGGATACAGGGGCCAGGCTGCCGCTGGTATCACCATCCATGGTTGCATAACCAACATCACCTTCACTTCTGTTCGAGGTGGTGAGGAGAATGCAGTTTTTAATGTTGGCCAGCATCCAGATAATGGGTGAACGTGTGCGTGCCTGGATATTCTGCAGGGCAACATCATCCGTTTGCCAACTCAGTTTTCTACTCAGGGCCGTTTCTATTTTGGCAGAGTACGAATTTACTTCATCCTGGATGCTCCACAGGTGGAATTCTGCACCCAGCGATTCTGCTAACTTCCGGGCCGATTCAAGCGTTGATTCTGATGAATTTTGGGTGGCCTGGTACACACAGGTGAGCAACTGGCGAACAGCATCTTGCTGGTTTTGAATTGAGTTATCAAGGTTTAATCGTTTTTTAAACTCAGTCCATCCCAGTTCTTTACAGGCACGATTCACCATTTCTGCAACCATTGTTGCGCACGAAGATGAGTCGGCACCACCGCTTAGTGAAAGAACATATCCTTTCGAGCGGCTCTTTCGAAGATAGTCGAACAAACCCAGGGTAACCGCACGGGTTAGTTCATCCATGCGGTCTTTTGAGTCGCGGCGGGGCAATTGCTCGCTGTTGATGGGATCAATAAAGTCTACTTCACATGCCATTAGGTTGATCAGCTGGAAGGACAGGCGATTGTTTTGAGCCAGCAATTTTCCTTGTTGGGCGATAAGTATATCGCCATCATAAATCATTCTTCCAGCCTCGTTGCCCAGATGATTTACAAAGAGGTAAACACATTTAAACTTTCGCGAGCCATCCACTACAACTTCTTCTTCGCGATTGGTGCTTTTACCCATTGCAAAATGACTGGCGCTTGGATTCAGGATCAGGTTGACGTTGCGTTTAAGAAATTCATAACCCGGACGTTTTTCCCTGCTCCAGCCGTCTTCACAAATTTCAATTCCAATTCGAATTCCATCTACTTCATAAATAAGATCTCCGGCCTGGATAGTTTCCTTGCCAATCTGCACAGTCGTTATTGTTTTGGGTTTCCAGGGCCTGAACCAACGGGGTTCATAGTGTACACCATCGTTGGCCAGGTTTTGCTTCAGGGTAATGCCCAATATTTTTGTATTGCTGATTACGCACGATCCGTTATAGGTGATACCCTGTATACGGATAGGTAAGCCAATGTTTACAGTAATGCCCTCGGTAAGCGGAACGATGCGAAGCAAA
>JALOMY010000346.1 GCA_025455225.1 Cyclobacteriaceae bacterium
GAACCGCTTGAACAACTGCCTGATGGCACCCTTGTATTTATACTCTATTCACTAACCACTGGATTTATTATGAATTTCTTGCAGGCTGTATTTTTCAAACGCGCAGGGTTCCTGGCCACATTAACGCTTCGGCTCGGCCATTACATGGTCTGGCACATCTTGCTTGGAATTTATGTTGAATTTATTGAGCTGTCCTGAGAATAATAAAGAAAATCAAAACCGAACTACTTATACTTTACTGCCAATCCATTCCCTGAATTCAGCCGCTTTCTTCTTGCTTACGGTTACCTCCTCATCGGTAGCGGGCTCCAGGGTGAGGATCAATTTGCCGGTATTATCGGATTTAAATTGCTTAATTGATTTGATGTTGCCCAGCATCTGACGGTTTAACCGGAAAAACATGGTGGGATCGAGCAATTCTTCCAGCGCATCAAGCGAAGAAGATGATGTGTACTCCTTTCCGTCAAATGTTTTGATAAAACTGAGTTCGTTTTGTTTGAAAATGAATGCAATGGTATGGGTGTGAAGCGGTACAGATGAATTTCCATAATTAACAATCAGCAATTCACGGTAGCCGGAAGGCCGTAAAAGATCAGAGGCTTTGCTTACGCCCGCTACGGAAGTTTCCAGCTCTTTGATACGCGCCTCAAGTCCTTCAATAGTTTGTGAATAGTGCTGATGATAATACAAAAATGTATAAATCATGTGCACCATGCCAGTGAAGATTATGATCAATGGAACGTCATTTACCAGCAGATTGGCCGTATCGAACCCGCCCCGGTCGATGATGATTTCATTCCATAGGTAAATCATGGGGATGACGATGATGAACGTCATCGGCAGAGCTGTAAAAAACTGAATGACGAATCGCTGAAATTTTTGGGTGACCCAACTATAATGACGGTCCAGGTAAATAATCAGCCTGCGGTTTGCTTCCCAGCTGGCAATCACAATCAGCATATCCCATAAAAGATCGGCATAATAAAGGGGTTGTTTCAGTAATTGCCCCCAGGGCGTCATGTCACCGAAATGCCGGATGACAAATGCGAGAACCGGGTATGTAACTAACCGAAGCCATTTATCCTGATATTTCATAATCGGCAGTAAAATTATGAAGGAACAACTAAAAACAGCATGAAGTTTTCGTGGTCTTCGGGTTTTGTTAGAAACGTGTTTTGTTAAGGATTAGTTAGATTCGTACATACATAAGCACCATAAATTATGATTAAGGTAATTGCTTTTGACGCAGACGATACCCTATGGCATAATGAAATGCATTTTCAGGAAGCAGAAAAAAAGTTTTGTGCCCTGTTGGAAAACTACCTGCCCCAGCATTCGGTTGCCCGTGAGCTGCTTCATACCGAAATTCAAAATCTGCCGCTGTACGGCTATGGAATCAAGGCCTTTATACTTTCTATGATTGAAACAGCCATGCGTATTACCGATAATCAGGTTCCCAATACAACCATTACACAAATCATTGACTTTGGCCGTGAAATTTTAACCCAGCCTGTGGAGCTGATGGATGGCGTTGAAGAGGTGTTAAGAAAGTTGAAAGAACGTTACCGCCTGGTCATGGCAACAAAAGGCGACTTGCTGGATCAGGAACGTAAACTTAAAAAGTCAGGATTGGAGTCTTACTTCCATCATATCGAAATCATGTCGGAGAAAAAAGAAGCCGATTTTCAAAAACTGATCCGGCACCTTGATCTTTCACCAGACCAGTTTGCTATGGTTGGCAATTCGCTTAAATCAGATATACTACCCGTTCTGAATTTAGGGGGATATGGATTTCATATACCCTATCATATAACATGGGCGCATGAACGGGTTGAGGGCGATGTCCAGCATTCAAAATTCACCAGGCTGGATGCCATCCACGAATTGCTTCTGCATGTGTGATCAGCTTTTAAGCGAAGCCAGGTCAATCACAAACCGATAACGCACATCATTCTTCAACATGCGATCGTAAGCCTCGTTGATTTTTTGCATGGGTATTACTTCCACATCGGCAACAATATTCTTCTCTGCACAGAAATCGAGCATCTCTTGTGTTTCAGATGTTCCGCCAATCATGGAGCCCGTGATGCTTCTTCGGTTATTCAATAAATCAAACGGATCAACTTTTGGATTTTCGGATGGTAAACCCACTACCATCATGCGTCCATTCATACCTACCAGTTTTAAATACTGACCGTAATCGTGATTGGCAGAAACTGTATTTAATACAACGTCAAAGTAACCTTTGTACTTTTTCATCTGTTTCTCATCCCGGGAGTGAATAAAATTGTGGGCCCCTAAACGCCTGGCATCGGCTTCCTTGCCAGCGGAAGAACTGACTAACGAAACTTCAGCTCCAAAGGCATGTGCGAATTTCAAACCCATATGACCAAGGCCGCCCAAGCCAACAATGGCTACCCGCATGCCCCTGGTAACACCTGCAAACCGCAAGGGCGAATATGTTGTAATCCCGGCACATAATAATGGGGCTGTACCTGCAAGATCAAGCTTATCAGAAAGACGGTAGACAAAACGCTCATCAGTTACTATGGTGGTTGAGTAACCGCCTTGCGCAAGGGTTACACCATCGCGTTCGTAAGCATTATAGGTTCCTGTCATACCTTCTTCACAGTATTGTTCAAGATGGGCCTTGCAGTTCGGACACGTACGACAGGAATCGACCATGACTCCAACTGCGGCCCGATCACCCGGCTTAAAGTTCTTCACTTCAGTACCCACCCGTAATACTTTACCTACAATTTCATGGCCGGGCACCATAGGATAAATTGATCCGCCCCATTCATCGCGAACCTGGTGAAGATCACTATGACAAACTCCACAATAAAGTATATCAAGAACAACATCATGTGGTCGCGGTTCTCTCCTGTCGAACTGGTAAGGTGCTAATGGACTCTTCTGATTAAATGCTGCATACGCTTTGGTC
>JALOMY010000347.1 GCA_025455225.1 Cyclobacteriaceae bacterium
TCAATCCGGTAAAACCGGCTATCAGATCCAGTTTAAAATCACCGGCCTGAAGGATTCAACGATTTATCTCGGCTACTATTATTCGGATGGAACGTATGTACGGGATACCGCCCGAGTCAATTCATCAGGAGAATTCACCTTTGACGGCAAAGAAACCCTTCCTCAGGGTGTTTATTTCCTTGTTTTAAACAAGACCCGGGTTTTCGAACCTGGATTTGTTATCGGTGCCAACCAACATTTTTCAATGGAAACAACGAAGGATGACCTGGTTAAAAACATGGTGGTTAAAAATGATCCTGACAATAAGCTCTTTTTTGATAACCTCCGGTTCAACATGGAACGAAATAAGGAAGCGGAGCCCTATATAAAAGTACTGCAGGATTCTACCTTGAAAGATGAAGCCAAAAAGAAAGAAGCACGAGACGCATTTTCAAAAATCAACGATAAAGTAATAAGCTATCAGGAAAAACTGATCACCGACAACCCCGGCACTATGACTGCCCGTTTGCTTAAGGCAACCAAACGGATTGATATACCCCAACCGCCCAGGCGGCCGGATGGAAGCATTGACTCTACCTTTCAGCTTCGGTATTACCGCACGCACTATTTTGATTATTTTGATCTGAGCGATGATGCCCTAATCCGTCTGCCCCAAGCCATTTACAGCCAGAAAGTAAATGAATACCTTGATCGTTTATTTCCTCCGCAGGCCGATACATTAAAACAAGCAATTACCCAGTTGGTAAATAAAGCCAGGAAGAACCAGGAAACGTACAAATACATTGTATTCACGCTAATCCTGAAATATCAGAATCCGGAGATCATGGGTTTGGACGAACTTTTTGTATTCCTTCATGATCAGTATTTCGCAACCGGAGAAATGAACTACTGGTCAAATGAAAAATACCGGAAAAATATCAAAGACCATGCTGACCAGTTACGCAAGAGCCTGATTGGTAAAACCGCTCCCAATTTAATTATGCAGGATGCTGACTTGAAACCGCGTTCCATGTATGACATCAAGAATAAATATACTATCCTGTTTATTTTCGATCCGGATTGCGGATTTTGTAAAACCGAAACACCCAAACTCGTTAACTTTTACACCAAGAATAAATCGCGCTTTGATGTGGAAGTGTATGCTGTAAGCGCGGACACGTCCATTCAGAAAATGAAGGAATATATTCAGCAGATGAAGATGCCCTGGATAACGGTTAACGGACCTCGTACCTATGTTGGTTCATACCACGATCTGTATGATGCCAACACAACTCCATCTTTATTTATAATGGACGAAAAGAAAAAGATCATTGCTAAAAAGATCCCCATTGAGCGCCTGGAAGAATTCTTTACCAATTATGAGAAATTGCAGAAAAAGAAGGTTTAAACAGGATTCTATTCGTCAATAATCAATGCCTTTTGTAACATTTTCTTAATTTTTAGCGTCCTAGATGCAACTATTCCATGGGTTTGGAGTATCTATTACAGTAAACAGGACGAACCATGACATTTTTCAACAAGATTTTAGGCAAAAGCCCCAAAAAGGAGCTTAAGGCGCGCTGTCCGATAACGAAGGAGCCGATCGAAAAAGGTTACGGATACCTGCTCACCACATCCCAGGTGATTACTTCAAAAAGATATTGGGACATGGTTATGACCGAACCCGAAACCCTGTCGTATACCATTTCGCATTTTAACAATCAGCCTAATGGCACGCAGATGCGAAGCCTGATTTTTGAAAAATACAGTTCTATTGATAAACCGTGGATGATTTCGGATTCCTGCATTAACCTCTTTGAAGTTAATAAACAGGAGGCCCGTGAACGTGCTAAACAATGGTGGATTACCGAGGGGCATTTTACACCCGAAGAAACCGGTTCAGCTTTGGACCAACTTGATCCGGGAACTTATCAATCGCTGAAAGATTACGCTGTACTGGAAGCCGGCAGAAGCCGGATTCCGGTTCATTAATTGACCTTTATAGGTTTAAGTTATATATACACGGAGAAACCCTTATCCAATATGGAAAGGGTTTTTCATTTTTAGCAAAATTTTCAATTGTTGCGTTCAATGGTAAATTGAACCAACTGGATGAGTGATTTCTTGTAATCGGATTCAGGAAGATTACGAATAAGGTCCAGTGCTTCTTGATGATACCGGTTCATCACTTCGTTGGCATATTGAATTCCGCCCGACTCTTTGACGAAAGAAATCACTTCCTTCACCTTTTTCGGGTTATTGTTGTTGTTTCTTACAATCCCCAGTATCCTGCGTTTTTCTAACCACCCTGCTTTTGCGATCGCATAAATCAAAGGAAGTGTCATCTTTTTTTCCTTGATATCAATACCCAACGGCTTACCGATTTCTTCCTCGCCATAATCGAACAAATCATCCTTGATCTGAAAGGCCATTCCAATCTTTTCGCCAAATAACCGCATAGTTGACACTACCTCTTCGCCTGCGCCTGATGAACTGGCGCCTACCGCGCAACAAGAAGCTATAAGCGATGCTGTTTTTTGCCGAATGATCTGGTAATACACTTCTTCGGTAATATTGAGTTGTCTGGATTTTTCCATTTGAAGCAATTCGCCTTCACTCATTTCGCGTACTGCATTCGATACGATTTCCAGCAACCTGAACTCCTTATGCTCAACTGAAAGCAACAATCCCCTGGATAGTAAAAAATCACCTACCAGAACGGCCACTTTGTTTTTCCAAAGCGCATTGATGGAAAAAAAACCCCTGCGGTAGTTCGCCTCATCTACCACATCATCATGAACCAGGGTGGCGGTATGAAGCAATTCAATTAGGGCGGCACCGCGGTAGGTGGATTCGGTTATGGAACCGCTTGTACCGGCACTCAAAAAAACAAACATGGGGCGCATTTGCTTCCCCTTTCGCTTAACTATGTAATTCATAATCCGATCCAGCAGC
>JALOMY010000096.1 GCA_025455225.1 Cyclobacteriaceae bacterium
ACACTGCTCAAAACTATTTTCTCAACATCGGACACAGACAAACCTGCTTCGAAGAAATAATCGCGGATGCGGATGCCATAAAACAGTTCAGGACGATCGGCAACTGCCGGAATTCTCCATACATGCAGCCACGCTTTATGATTGTATAAACCGATGGTTATATCAGAATTACCGATATCAAGTACGAGTATCATGCGAGTTCAATCAAGGTTGACTTGAGTTTTTCAAGGCCTGTACTGGCTTTGTCTTCTATAAAGGTAAGATTGGTTATGGAAGAAACATCCGGAATTTTAGGATCGACCAGAAATTTAGGAACATCATAACCGGCATAATGAATCAGGCCCGCTGCCGGGTAAACCAACAATGAAGTTCCGACAACCAAAAACAAGTCGGCTTTAGATACCAGGTGAGAAGCCTCTTCAATCAATGGCACCAGTTCACCAAACCATACAATATTGGGCCGTAATTGAGAGCCTTTTTCACACCGATCACCCAGTTTTAATTCCCAGCCTTGAATCGGATAAACCAATGATTCGTCAACGGTGCTGCGCGATTCGAAGAGGCTTCCATGCAAATGCAAAACCCGGGTTGAACCGGCTCGCTCGTGAAGATTATCAACATTCTGGGTAATTACATTCACCCGAAAGAAAGATTCTAACTCAGCCAGGATGGCGTGTCCCCGATTGGGTTGAACTTCAAGGGCCTTTTTTCTTCTCTGATTGTAGAAATCGAGAACCAATCCGGGGTTTCGCCTCCATCCCTCAGGTGAAGCAACCTCTTCAACCCGGTAACCTTCCCAGAGCCCGCCTGCATCGCGAAAGGTAGGTATCCCGCTTTCCGCACTGATGCCCGCCCCGGTCAGTACTACAAGGTTCTTCATGGTGCATTATTAGGATTGCTTTTTCTTTCGGGTAAAACCTCGGCCCTTTTTTTCAGGAGCAGCTTCTGCCAGGGCGATGCATTCTTCCAGTGTAAGTTCAGCGGGTTCCTTTCCTTTCGGAATTTTAACATTTTTCTTTCCTGCTTTTATGTATGGGCCAAAACGTCCATTAAGAATCTGGATGTCCGGATTTTCCTCGAATACTTTGATGGTTTTATTGGCATCCGCAATACGCTTGGCCTTGATCAGTTCAATGGCACGGTCTTCTGAAATGGTGTACGGGTCTTCCTCCTTGGGAATTGAAATGAACTTCTTGTCATGCAGTACATACGGTCCAAAGCGGCCGATATTCACCACAACAGGTTTATCTTCGAATACGCCTACTTCACGGGGCATTTTCACTAGTTCGAGAGCATCTTCCAGCGTAATGTTTTCAATGAATTGTCCCTGGCGAAGGCTTGCAAACTTTGGTTTTTCCCCTCCATTGTCGTCTGGATTTTCTCCTACCTGAATATAGGCTCCGAATTTTCCAAGTTTGACATATACGTTTTTGCCGGTCTTCGGATCGACACCCAACTCCCTGTTTTTGCTTACTGAAGATCGTTCTACCTGCTCCGTCTTACGAACTTTCTTTCGGAATGGTGTGTAGAAGCTATCTATCATTTTCTGCCATTGAAGCTTGCCGGAGGCAATCTCATCAAACTCCTGCTCAATTTCAGAGGTGAAGGAATAATCGGTGATGTCCGGAAAATGGTCCACCAGAAAATCGTTTACCACCATGGCAATGTTGGTGGGAAACAGTTTATTTTTTTCCGCTCCCGTAATCTCCGTCTCTTCCAAAGACGAAATCGAGTTGTCGGAAAGCCGGTGAACTTTGTATTGCCGTTCAACACCTTCCCTGCTTTCTTTAACTACATAGCCCCGTTTCTGAATGGTCGAAATAGTCGGAGCATAGGTTGATGGACGTCCAATACCCAATTCTTCCAGTTTCTTGACAAGGCTTGCTTCTGTGTACCGGGGAGGATTCCGGGTAAATGTTTGTCGGGCAATTAATTCATTTAACAGAAGTTCCTGACCGATGGATAGCGGAGGCAATACCTTACTGTTTTGTTCATCATCTTCTTCATCTCCGGACTCTATATATACAGACAGGAATCCCTGAAATTTGATTACTTCACCCGTGGCAACCAGGATTCGTGGATTATTGGAAATGTTTATTGTTGCCGTTGTTTTTTCCAGTTCTGCATCAGCCATTTGGGAGGCAATGGCACGTTTCCAGATTAGTTCATAAAGCCGATGGGCATTGCGGTCCATACCGGGATCCAATACGGAAAAATCAGTCGGGCGAATGGCTTCGTGGGCTTCCTGCGCACCGGAAGATTTTGTTTTATATTGCCTGAGCTGTACATACTCCTTTCCATAAGCTGATACAATCTGGTTTTTGGCACCTTGCTGTGCTTCATCCGACAGGTTAACCGAATCGGTACGCATGTAGCTGATCTTACCCGCTTCGTATAATTTCTGTGCCACCGTCATGGTTTGGGTTACCGAAAAACTCAACTTTCGGGAAGCCTCCTGCTGCAATGTTGACGTGGTAAACGGAGGTGCGGGTGATCGTTTGAGGGGCTTTGTTTGAAGATCAGCAATACTGAATTGAGCATTTTTACACGATTCCAGAAAATCCAATGCTTCCTTTTCAGAATCAAAACGCTCGGGTAATTCGGCCTGTAAGTATTTGCCTTTACCAAGATCGAACTGTGCCGTTACCCGAAAAGAAGACTTCGTTTTGAAATCGACAATTTCACGTTCGCGTTCAACAACGAGCCGCACAGCTACCGATTGAACACGACCAGCCGATAAACCGGTTTTAATCTTCTTCCAGAGAATTGGTGAAAGTTCATAACCAACCAAACGATCGAGAACACGCCTGGCTTGTTGTGCATTCACAAGATCAACATCAATTCCGCGCGGATGTTCCAGTGCATTAAGAATTGCTTTTTTAGTAATTTCAGTGAATACAATTCTGCGTGTTTTTGCATCATTCAAATCGAGTGATTCTTTTAAATGCCAGGCAATCGCTTCACCTTCACGGTCTTCATCACTTGCGAGATAAACCGTTTCTGCATCGGCTGCCAGTTTCTTAAGTTTCTGAATGATTTCTTTTTTATCAGGACTGATTTCATAGGTGGGAATGAAACCGTTTTCAATATCAATCGCAGCGTTTCCCTTAGGAAGATCACGTACGTGACCCATACTGGAAGCTACTTTAAAATCTTTACCCAAATAGCCTTCAATAGTCTTTGCTTTCGCTGGGGATTCAACAATTACGAGGTTTTTTCCCATAATTTCATTTTAATCAAAGGGCTCAAATATCTGTAAATTTTTAAAAAATCAAATTCACACTCATTCTTTGAGTTGTTTAGTACAATCAACAACCGAATGAATATGTTTGTTGTTTCGCTGATTAAATGATATCCAAATCAAGCTGCAACCATCTGATTAACAAGAATGTGAGGCCTGTAAAAATATTTTGAATTGATACTTTAGAAAACATCAATGATCGGGTTTTAAGTTGTTTGAATAAATTTTTCAGCCCATTCATCAGGCTCACCACCTGGATTTCTTTACTGCTTCATTTACATATAATTATCTATTTTAGCGCGTAAACCTTACCCAGACTCATGAGTGAATTCATTGCGCACATTGCGAACGAGATTTATACTCCGGTAGCATTTCTTTTAATTCTTGGGGGACTTTACTTTTTGTTTACCTCTCGTTTTGTTCAATACAAATATTTCCGGCATGCCATTAACATTTTGCGAGGCAAATATTCCAATCCAAATGATCCCGGTCAAATCAATCCATACCAGGCGTTATCAACAGCACTTGCATCTACCGTTGGTATGGGCAATATAGCCGGAGTAGCTGCTGCGATTACTATTGGAGGACCCGGTGCACTATTCTGGATGTGGGTAACAGCTTTTGTAGGCATGTCAACCAACTTCTTTACCAGTACACTTTCAGTTATGTATCGTGGAAAAGATTCAGCGGGAGAAATTCAGGGAGGACCGATGTATGTAATACGTGAAGCCCTCGGAAAAAAATGGCAGCCCCTTGCTGTTCTGTTTAGTATCTGTTGCTTGGTAGGGTGTCTTCCCATATTTCAAGCCAATCAGCTAACCCAGGCTATTGTTGACATTGGAATTACTTCTGAAGAAATAAAAACTTCTACGTTTCAGTTTATTGGATTCACCATCAGCACCCCCAAGTTCATCATTGGTTTGACCATCATGTTCTTTGCCGGTATTGTAATACTGGGAGGCATTCAACGCATTGGAAACTGGGCGGGCAAAATGGTTCCGCTTATGATTGTGATTTACTTCCTTGCTGTATTCTCCATTTTGGTAATGCACATCCGGGATATACCAACCTATTTATGGATGATTGTTACAGATGCATTTGCTGCCGAACATTATCATGGTAAACCTGCTTTGGGTGGTATTGTTGGAGGATTAATTATTGCCGGAATTCGAAGAGCATCGTTTTCAAACGAAGCGGGAATTGGCACCGCTCCTATGGCATTGGGAGCTTCGAAAAGCACAGAACCCATTCGGGAAGGTTTGGTATCGATGTTAAGCCCTGCTATTGACACCTTGTTGGTGTGTACATTAACAGCTCTTGCAATTCTCGCCACCGGGGTTTGGCAAACATCAGAAACAAGTGGCGTCACTTTAACGGCTGCTGCATTTAACACAGCGATGCCCGGATTTGGACAATATGTACTTTTGCTTTGTGCATTTTTCTTCGCAATTACTTCTGTCTTTTCCTACAGCTATTACGGAAGCAAATCGCTTTCTTTTCTTCTTGGAGTGAAAGCCAGCAAATGGTACAATTATTTTTACCTGTTAACCATCGTATTGGGTGCTGTGGCTTCTATGCATGATATTATGAATATCATTGACATAGCGTATGCGTTAATGGCCATACCAACCATGGTCTCGGGATTTATGCTTGCACCCAAGGTAATTAAGGAATCAAGACGGTATTTCAGTGCATTGAAGGAGGCAGAGTCTTAAGATACCTCCACACGGCTCGGCATTTGATAATCAAATAAACCGCGTTCCTTTATAGCCTCCTCTACTTTGTGTGGAACGTATTTTTCCCAACCTGCTTCGCCTCTTTTAATCATGGCGAGAACATGGTCGGAAATAACTTGAAGATTTTTCACATTCGCATCACGAATATCTTCAAGCTTATTATTGTCCATCAGGTAGCGGAATAGATTCTTCAAATTAGGCGGAAGATCCTGTTCAAAATCAGTCAGTGTGAGTACCCGATTATCGGGTGACAAAGCCGGATAGATGTACAGTTTGACATTAGTACCAAACAGTGAAGCGAAACATTCAAGAATTCCACCCCGAATATTTTCATATGTTTTTTCATCGAATACTTTCACCAGGGCATTAATGCCCATAATGATTCCGATTTTCTTACCCTTGGTAATCCGGGAGAGGTAATCCACCAGTCGGTAATATTCAAAGTAATTGGATATTAAAACGTTTTGTCCCAATGAACAGATGATGTCAGCCCGATGAAGAAAATCCTTTTCATCAATAGTTCCATCTGAACTAAGGTCATTGAGTGTCAATTCAGTAAGTACGAGAATATTTGAACGATCAACATCGGGTTCGTGCTTGAAATGTCTTCGGGCTGCTAAAAGCATGTCTACATTAACATGGGTAGGTGGTCTGAAACGTCCTCGTAACACCAGGACATGCTTTTTGTACAATTCATCCGAAGGCTGCATAACTTCACCATCCGGACCGAACATGGCTGCTTTTGTTAAACCGTTTTTTACCAGTTTCAGTGCCATTAACCGATTGTCAACATGTTTGAAGTCAGGTCCGGTGATGCGGAACATATCGATTTCGATTCGCTTGCCCATCAAACCATCGAGCAGTGACATTAATATTTGTTCGGCATCTGAAAAAAAGACACACGCATAAATCATATTAACACCCACTATCCCTAATGCATATTGCTGTTGCAACGGGTCGTTGTCGTGCATCTTGACATGGATAACACAATCGTTGTAATCGCCCTTAGGGGTTAATTGAAAGCGCAGACCAATCCATCCATGAGCCTGGTTGGTTCGTTCAAAATTCAATATCTCAACGGTATTAGCGAAGGCAAAGAAACGGGTATCCTCAATGCGGTGCGGTAACCGTTCGGCCAACAAGGGATATTCGTGATCCAGCATTTTAATAAGCCGGGCCTCACACACGTACCGGTCACAAAGTCCGTAAATAGCATCGCTGAATTTCATATCGTAAGCCGATATGGTTTTGGCGATTGTTCCTGAAGCACCACCTGCTTTAAAGAAGTTGGCTGCTACTTCCTGCCCGGCTCCAATTTCAGCAAAAGATCCGTAGACGTCTTTACGCAGGTTGATGCGGAGGGCCTTCTCCTGCGTTGTTAGTTTTCTAAATTCATCCATACAAACAATGCCATCGGCATTCCTTAAGGGTCTGCCTTTATATCAAAAAATTATATCAAAGGTAAACATCCTGTTATAATAGTATTGATCGACCCCGGTAATTTTTGATTATTAACCATTAAGGCCTATTTTTCGATCTTTACCGAAGTGATAACGCATGGATAACCGTGGAAGTTTTTCAAGCCGGATAGGTTTTATTTTAGCCGCTGCAGGTTCGGCTGTCGGTTTAGGAAATATCTGGAGGTTTCCTTACCTGGCCGGACAAAATGGTGGTGCAGCCTTTCTCCTGATTTATCTGTTATTCATCTTCCTTCTTTGTTTTCCGGTTATGGTTGGTGAGATTGCCATTGGCCGTTCAGCCAGGCGAGATGCTTATGGTTCGTATACCCAATTAGGCGGGAAACGCTGGGGCAACCTGGGACTCTTTGGAATCATTGCAGGAATTTTCATTCTCTCATTTTATAATGTAGTTGCAGGCTGGGCATTCGGATATTTCCTCGAGATCTCATTTGGAAGCCTGCTTAATGAACCCGACTTCGGTGGCTTTTTCGGGACTTACGTGAATGATATCTCAGATAATTTTTGGTTTTCACTGGGCTTCATGGTGATCACCGCATTCGTTGTTTCAAAAGGTATTCAAAAAGGTGTTGAACGTGCCAATAAAATCATGATGCCTGCCTTGTACACGATTTTAATACTGTTAATAATCTATAGCCTGACACTGGATAACGCTTTGGCCGGAGTTCGTTTTTACCTGGTTCCGGAACTCAATGAGATAACGGCTCAAACCATCTTTGATGGACTAAAGCAAGCCTTCTTTTCTCTTTCACTTGGTATGGGGGCATTAATTACGTATGGATCCTATGTGGGAAAAAATCAGAACATAGTTTCTTCTGCAGCCATTATTTCATTTGCCGATTCCATGGTTGCCTTCCTGGCCGGCTTCATGATCTTTCCTATGGTGTTTTCACAAAACATTTCTCCTACTGAAGGCCCTGCACTAGTATTTATTGTTTTACCCGAAGTCTTTCATGATATGGGTCCTCTGTTGGGGAGAATCATCGGTGGTTCCTTTTTTCTGTTACTATGTTTTGCAGCTTTAACTTCCACCATTTCTCTTCTGGAAGTACCTACCACGTATTTCGTAGACCAGGTAAAAATGCGCAGGGGGCGAATCGTTTGGGTATTGGCTTTATTTATCTTTATTGTTGGTCTTCCCACCATGATGAGCCAGGGAATGGTACCGGCATTAAACCAGTTGCCATTCTATCTTAACCGGGATTTCCTTTCGTTTATTTCCGATATGTGTGATATCAGCCTGACAGTAGGCGGTTGTTTAATGTGCATTTTCATTTCGTATAAATGGAACATCCGGAATTTTGATGAGGAACTGACACATGGAAGTCCAGGTTATATGCAATCCTTTTTACGGAAATACCTTCACTTTATGATCCGATATGTCTGCCCCATCCTGTTGGGAGGTTTATCGATCCTGATTATTGATAAGTATTTCGGTCTTGGATTTTTCTTTTAATTAACTCGAGATCATGAATGGTTGGGTGGAAAGACATACGATTCTTCTCAACTGGCTGCAGCATCGTTTAAGTGAGCGTCAGTTCTTTATACTTTCCAGCATACTGGTCGGTCTCACTTCTGGGTTAGCAGCTGTTGTTCTAAAAAGCCTGGTTCATTTTATCAATGTATCGGTCACCCAGGATATCGCCCTTCCCTTCCAGTTTTCGATCTATTTATTTCTTCCATTTGTGGGTCTTCTATTTTCGGTGCTCTATGTGCAACGGTTTCACCGAAACACATTTGAGAAGGGTACTGTGTTTGTTCTTTACTCCATCACCCGAAAGTCAAGTCTGATTGCTCCCTTCCACATGGTAGCCCACATGATTACCAGTGCTTTGACCATCGGTTTTGGCGGATCATCTGGTTTGGAAGCTCCCATTGCCACTACTGGGTCGGCCATCGGTTCCAACTATGCACGTACATATCATTTAAATTACCGTCAACGCACCCTGCTTCTCTCCTGTGGTGCGGCTGCCGGAGTTGCTGCTGCTTTTAATGCACCCATTGCGGGAGTTCTTTTTGCTATTGAAGTATTGCTAATTGACATAAGTGCTTCTGCTTTTATTCCCCTGATCATAGCTTCAGCTACAGGTGCTTTATGTTCCAATATTATACTTCATGATGGAATTCTTTTGTCGTTTAAATCCCAACTGCCTTTTAATTCCTCGAATGTTCCCTTCTACATATTCCTGGGAATTGGTGCAGGAATAATATCCTATTATCATTCCAGTGTATTTCTTGCAATGGATCGCTGGTTCACCAAATGGAAGAATCCCTATTTAAAAGTGATATTGGGCGGCTCGGTATTGGCACTCCTCATCCTGTTGTTTCCACCCTTGTTTGGTGAAGGTTACTCCAATGTAATTGCATTATCAGAACAGAATACGCAGCAGTTATTCAACACCAGTATACTGAAGGACTTGATTACCAATGACTGGTGGATACTTCTTTTTGTAGGGATTGCTGTTGGCGCTACCATTTGCAGCGGTGGCAACGGTGGCAATTTTGCACCTTCGCTGATGACCGGGGCCTTTCTGGGATACCTTTTTTCACGCACAGTGAATTTGATCGGTCTTGGAAATATACCGGTAAGTAATTTTACCCTGGTTGCCATGGCCGGAGTAATGAGCGGTGTTTTGCATGCACCCCTCACGGCAATATTCCTGATTGCTGAAGTAACCGGTGGTTATGGCCTGATGATCCCGTTAATGCTGGTATCGGCAATAAGCTATACGGTCGCTAAGTTTCTGGAACCGGAATCCAT
>JALOMY010000097.1 GCA_025455225.1 Cyclobacteriaceae bacterium
ATCGAGAATTGTTCCACTCGCATACCAAAGTACTTGGCCGCCAATAAGTGACCCATTTCATGTACCGCCACTAAAATTGAAATGCTCAGTAATAGCTGAGCTAATGACACCATCCAATCCATCAGTTTATCAGTTCTAAAGCTTTAATTCGTGTTTCTTTGTCCGTTTGAACGTAATCGGCCAGTGTGGGATGCTTGATATAATCCATTTTAGCAAGGCATTGTTCCACTACATCCGACATTTTCAAAAAACCAATTTTATCATTTAAAAATTCAGCAACCGCAATTTCATTGGCTGCATTCAATACGCACGGCATATTACCGCCCTTGCGCAAAGCTTCAAATGAAAGCGCAAGATTACGAAAAGTTTCTGTATCGGGCTTTTCGAATGTAAGAGAAGGATATTGGGTAAAGTCGAATCGCGGGAAATTATTTTTTAAACGGTCCGGATAGGTCAGGGCAAATTGTATGGGCAACCTCATATCGGGTAATCCCATCTGGGCCTTTATGGAGCCATCTTCAAACTGAATCATGGAATGAATGATGGATTGGGGATGCACCACCACATCCACCTGATCGGCCGAAAGGCCAAAGAGCCATTTGGCCTCAATTACTTCCAGTCCTTTATTCATCAGCGTAGCTGAATCGATGGTGATCTTGGCACCCATACTCCAATTGGGGTGCTTCAGGGCTTGCGCTTTGGTAACCTGGCTAAGCTCTTCCCTTTTCTTACCGCGGAATGGTCCTCCGGATGCAGTCAGAATAATCTTTTCAATTTTATTATGGAATTCACCAACCAGGCATTGAAAGATGGCTGAGTGCTCAGAATCGATAGGATAAATATTCACACCCTTCTCACTTGCCAGTTTGGTTATTAATTCTCCGGCAACCACCAGGGTTTCTTTATTGGCCAGCGCAATGTTTTTTCCGGCTTCGATAGCTTTTATGGTTGGCTTCAAACCTGAATAACCCACCAGGGCGGTGAGCACCACATCGATGCTATCCATCTGAACGACTGAAGTCAGTGCCTCATCACCTGTATAGACTTTTATTGCATGCGGCCATAACGCATTCTTTACCCGTTCATACTGATCTCCATTTCCGATTACAACCACATTGGGCTTAAAGCGAATGGCTTGTTCAATCAGCAGATCTGCATTATTCTGAGCCGTTAATACCTCCACAGAAAAATGTTCCGGATTGGATGCTATTACATCCAATGCCTGTGTGCCAATAGAGCCGGTAGAACCCAGTAAAGCAATGGATTTTCTCTTGTTCAACACGTACTGTTTATTACCTTAATCAGACAATCGCAAAATAAACAAATTCCAATGGTTTTGGTTCGTACCATCATTTTCAGATAAATACTGCAATTTATTTTCTGTCTGTCATTTGACCATTCAATCTCATAGTCGTATAAGCACTAAATTTCTGGATGGATAAGGATTTAGAGCAAGCCTTGATCAACCAATCCGCGAACGGGGACGCGATTGCTTTTCGCAGGCTGGTTGAGGATACACAGAATTTTGCACTGTCGATAGCTTATAAATTCTTAAACAACATGACCGATGCGGAAGATATAGTTCAGGAGGCCTATGTGCGGGTTTGGAAGAATTTACACCGCTATGATCCTGATTTCCGGTTTAAAACCTGGCTCGGAAAAATTATTACCAACCTATGCCTGGATACAAAGAAGTCATCCTACAGGAAAATGAACATCCGTGCGGTGGATGCCGCAACTTCGCGGAGAGTCAGTGATGCGAATGAAACCGGAAAGCATCTTGAACACGAAGAGCTTAAAGAAATCATCCACCAACTTGCTGCCTCACTGAGTGAAAAACAGCGCACTGTTTTTATCCTGCGTGATCTCCAGCAACTGGAGCCCGAAGAGGTTTGCAGGATAGTTTCAATGAGCGAAGGAAATCTGAAAAGCAACCTCTACTATGCCCGGCTGAAAATGAAGAGCCTGCTTGAACAGTATTACAGCGAAAAGAAGCGTTTTTAAACTGATCCAACACATTAATCAACTGATATGAATTGCAGTCACTATCACAACCTGATTTACCTGAAAGCTGAGCTTTCAGAACAGGATCTGCTATCCCTTCAGCAGCATCTTGCCACCTGTACATCCTGTGCTCAGCTTGACGCTGAGGTACATTTATTTCAGGAAACAATCAATCGTATTGCCAGCCAGGAAATTAAACCGAGAAATGCCGCAGCGCTCACATCATCAATTATGGAGGCAGTTCACGCGCAGAAATCCGGCACGACAATACAACGTCAGGTAAAAGTATGGATCCAGGAAAATCTCCTACGCTATTCGCTGGCGGCCTTGTCGTTGATTCAGATTGTTTTCTTCAGTTTAGAATTTCAGAACAGGCGGGATCCTGTTGCCGAGCAGTACAGCTCATCATCCAATTCTGTTGTGATTCTCGACTCTGATATGATTCACATTAATCCGGCTGAACGGAAACAACACACATCCGGTTTTGCCGATTGTAAATCTCCCCTCATTGAAAGAAGGGCGTATCTCGAATGTCTGAAAAGTAAATATTCCTCCACCTTATTATAATAGTCATGAAATCATTACTGTATTCTACCATCCTGCTTACTGGCTTGTTTTTATTCTCGGCCTGCGAGAATAAGGTTAGTATGAAGACAATCGTTCAGGAAGACGGATCACTGGAAAAAACAATCGTTCTTGAAAAAACAGGCCTTCATCAGGCAGAAGAAAATATGTTCGGAATCAATGAACAAACCGGATGGGCCACACAGGCAACGAAAATCGATAGCACTGAAGATAAATTCCGTATCGAATTCAAAAAGAATTTTGCCTCTGTTGATGACGTAAACCGGGAGCTGGATCAGGACACTGATACACTATTCAGAATCCATTCAACCTTTGAAAAGCAGTTCCGATGGTTTTATACCTACATCCGGTATACCGAAACCATACGGCCCATAAATCGATTTAAACTAATTAATACTGACGACTATTTTAATCAGGAAGACCATGCATTTATTGACCGGCTTCCCGGTGAAGGCACTCCCATATCAAAAGCTGACAGTGTATTTCTTGAAACGCTGAATGAAAAAATAACCGAACGTTTTTCAGACAGGGCTTTCTACTATGAGATTAATGAAATACTTAATGAAGTGGCCCTCCGGCATAACCTCGATAAAAAATGGCTGGATACTCTTAAGAATAATCTTGATTTAGCAAGTGAAATCGTAGAATCCTTTAAAGAAAACAAAGAGAATACTAAGCTTGAGCAAGTTGTAGATAGCCTCGTTCTTGGTAATCCAAAAGCTGAAAAAGATTTAGAAGCATTAGCCAATGAATTAGGTAATCGCAGGGACTTCATGGGCACTGTGTATTATTCATCGTACAAAATTGAAACACAATTGCCCTGGGAAATCAGTTCGAGCAATGCCGATTCAGTGTCGGGCAACACTTTAATATGGCGCCCATTGGCTACCAAATTTGCCATTAAACCCTACACCATGTACGCGGAAAGCCGGCAAGTTAACCTCTGGGCCGTGGTTGTCTCAGCCCTGGTTGTTGGTATAACAGTCTATTTATTTGTAAGAAAATCTAAATCCTGAAACGCCCCAGGGCATCGGCAATTTTGCGGTCGTTCGAAAGACGGGGTACTTTGTTTTGTCCGCCCAGTTTGCCCTGCGATTTCATATACTCAATGAAACTGTTCTTCTTCAATTGGGTGATTTTTAATGTGCGCAGAATGTTGCCGGTTATCAGATCATCGTAGTATACATTCAAATCGCGTAACTGTTGATCGAGCTCCAGCGCAAACGCTTGGGGGTTATCCGGTTCGCGGCTAAACTCAATCAGCCATTCATGGTGGGGCATACCCTCCTGGGGTGCAACCTGAGGTGCAACTGTAAATTCAGTTAACCCGGCCTCAGGAAATTTTTCCAAAGTACGATTCATGGCTTTCTCCACTTCTTCCCCAATCACATGCTCACCAAAGGCCGAGATAAAATGTTTGATCCGACCTGTAACCAATAAACGATAGGGATTCTTTGATACAAACTTCACCGTATCACCAATGGAATAGCCCCATAATCCGGCATTGCTGTTAATAATGAGAGCATAATTTTTTCCCAGTTCAACTTCTTCTATGCTGAGTCTTCGGGGCTGCTCATTAAAATATTCTTCAGCCGGAATAAATTCGAAAAACATTCCGTTGTTCAGCAACAACAGAAGTCCGGGGTCGTTTTGTGAATCCTGGTAAGCAATAAATCCCTCCGATGCCGGGTACGTTTCAATGGAGTCCACTTTTTTTCCAATGGAATCTTCAAGTTTGGCGCGGTAGGGTTCAAAGTTAACACCGCCATAAACAAAGACTGAAAAGTTGGGAAACACATCCTTAATCTTCTTGCCCGTGCGTGCATGAATCCGGTCGAAATACATTTGAACCCAGGGAGGAATTCCTGAAATCAGCGTCATGTTGGCATCCAGAGTTTCATCGATGATGCGTTCCAGTTTTTCTTCCCAGTCTTCAATGCAATTCGTTTTATAGGATGGTTTCTGATTGGTTCGCAAATAGCCGGGAACCAGGTGATTGGATATGCCCGACAAACGACCTGTTTTTATGCCGGCAATTTCTTCCAGCTCAGGGCTGCCCGATAAAAATATCAGGTTTCCATCCAGGAACGAAGCGTTCCCCGTTTCATGCACATACGACAACGTAGAATTGCGTGCGCTGACGAAGTGACTATACTTTGATTCGTGTGAAATGGGAATGTATTTCGTACCTGAAGTTGTTCCTGAAGTTTTAGCGAGGTAGGCCGGTTTACCTCTCCATAGAATATCCGGTTCGCCTGCCAGGATTCGCTCAACGTAAGGTTTCAGTTGCTCATAATCACGTATGGGTATCAATCTCTTAAAATCGTCATAACTGCGGATTGCCTCGAAGTGATGATCTTTACCGAATACCGTATTCCGTGCCTGACGAACAATGGTCCTTCGCGTTTCCTCCTGCACCAGTCCGGGTCTGCTCGCCCACTTGTAGGTTTGAGATACGACATAGGAAGCAAATGGTTTAGCGAGCGAAGAACGTATACCCATAACAATGAAGAAATTCAGAATTCAAGATTCAAAATTTATTGGTAACGCGCTAATATCCCGATCACAGTAAAAACCCGCACCACAATTAATCGTGTAATTTTATATGGAAATAAAATTTAGGATCAACTTTTGTTACCTAATTCACATCTACATACAGAACTTTTGAATCATGAAGAATACCTTAAAAATCGTTGTTATTGGCTTCCTGGCAGGGCTGGCCGGGGCTTATACCTTCTTCAACTATTTTGTAAAACCGACAGAAATGCAGAAACCAGCAGATGCCACGTACAATATGGCAAAGTATGACAGCCCGGCTGCTTACAGTCCGAAAATTGTTGAAGCTGCACCACCCCGTTCGTATGAAGCAGTCGATTTCAGTGCAGCTGCTACCCGTGCCATTCCCAGCGTAGTCTATATCAACAGCATTTTTAAAGGTACATCCTATTCACCGTTTGACTGGTTCTTTGGGGGTGGTGTTACTTCCCAGACCCAGGTGAGCAGTGGTTCGGGCGTGATCTTTACAAAAGATGGCTACATCGTTACCAACAATCACGTAATTCAATCGGCCGAGAGAATTGAAGTGATGTATAATAAAAAAGTATATCCGGCCGAACTGGTAGGTACCGATCCCTCAACAGATTTAGCCGTATTGAAAATCAATGAAACCAATCTTCCGGCCATTACACTCGGTTCATCACAATCCTTGCAGGTAGGCGAATGGGTGGTTGCCGTGGGTAACCCTTTTTCTCTTTCTTCAACTGTTACCGCTGGAATTGTCAGTGCAAAAGGAAGACGCATTGGTATCCTTGAAGATAAATTTCCAATCGAATCGTTTATACAAACCGATGCCGCTATTAACCCGGGCAACAGCGGTGGTGCGCTGGTCAATAAAAATGGAGAACTGGTAGGAATCAATACGGCCATACTATCCCGAACCGGAAGCTACACGGGCTATGCTTTTGCTGTTCCGGTGGATATTGCCAGGAAGGTTGTGGAAGACCTGGTGAAATACGGCATTGTACAAAAAGCCTTGTTTGGCGGAAATGTAGTGGAATACAATTTTCAAAACGCCAAGAAATACGACCTGGATACCAAAGTGGATAGTTTTAAAGGCGTATTGATTGAAAGCCTTGACCGTGAAGGACCAGCTTTTAAAGCCGGACTAAAACCCGGTGATGTGATCGTTAAAATCAACAACACCGACATCAACAGTCAAAGTGCATTTGAAGAAGAACTGGCTTACCGTTACCCGGGAGATAAAGTTACCATAACCTATTTACGCGATAAAAAACCGGTCACGGCATCCATTACCCTTGTCAACAAAACCGGCACAACCGAAATTGTGAAACGTAAAATCATTTCCTCAGCAAATCTTGGTGCCGACCTCGAGGCAACGGATTATGGAGTGAAAGTTTTCCGGTTAAAAGAAAACAGCATGCTGCGGCAAATCGGGGTCACTGAGAATTTCACCATCATTGCTATTAACCGGGTGAAGGTAAAAGAGCCGCAGGAAGTGATTGAGTTCTTTGAAAAATTTAAAGGAAGAGGATACATCTACGGAATCAACAGTTCCAAACAACAGCTTGAGATACCTTTCATTATCCGTTGATCCGAACTGACTAAAAATAAAAAAGGTGTCACAACAGACACCTTTTTATGTGGTTCAGGTTTTATTAATTCATTCTCATTTTCAATTTTTTACCCAGCTCCTCAACGGAGGATTTAAAGTTAGAATCGGTTTTCATCATATCCTCAACGGATTCCAAAGCATGAATAACCGTACTGTGGTCACGACCTCCGAAATTTTCTCCAATCAAAGCAAGCGTAAGTTGGGTATACCGTTTGCAGAAGTACATCGCCACCTGGCGGGGGATAACGATTTCACGCTTTTTCACTTTACCCTTCATTGAATCAAGATCAACTTTAAAATACTCGGCAACGGTTTTTTGGATGTAATCAACACTTACATCGGATTGAATTTCCTTTATGATATTTTTCAATACCTCCTTTGCAAGATCAAGATCAATTTCCTTCTTCAGCAGCGTAGCGTGGAAGATGAGCGAATTCATTACACCTTCCATATCGCGCAAATTGGTATCTACACTGTAGGCCAGATACTCGGCAACTTCAGTAGGAATATCAATTCCGTCTGCCTGCATCTTACGATGGATAATGGCCAGTTTGGTTTCGAAGTCAGGTTCCTGAAGATCGGCTGTTAAACCCCACTTGAAACGGGAAAGCAGGCGCTCCTGGAATCCTTTTAGATCGCGGGGCGGACAATCACTGGTCATAATGATTTGTTTACCCGACTGGTGAAGCTGGTTGAAAATATGGAAAAACATTTCCTGGGTCTTCTCGCGACCGGCAAGAAACTGAACATCGTCAAGGATCAATAAATCAACCTGCAGATAAAAGTTTTGAAAATCCTGCAGCTTATGATTTTGTAAGGCATTTAAAAATTGTGTGGTGAAATCATTCTGATCAACATACAACACAATCTTATTAGGCATGCTGTTGCGAATCTCATTACCAATTGCCTGTACCAGGTGGGTTTTACCAACGCCCACACCTCCGTAAAGCATTAAAGGATTAAAGGAAGTTACCCCGGGCTTTTTCGCAACCGCTAATCCGGCAGAACGTGCCAACCGGTTACAATCGCCTTCAACGAAATTGTCGAATGTATAACTTGGGTTCAGCCGGGTGTTTACCGTTTGCGGATTAAGCGCTTTAAAAGTAAACGGAGAATAATCGCTGTCGCTACCATTGCTGCCGGCACGCTTTCCACCCATGCCATTCGGATAATTCACCATGACCGGTGGATTTTGCGTATTGCCGCTATCTACGATTACAGAATATTCGAGGCGGCCATTCGCACCCAATACTTTATGGATTGCCTTTTTAAGTGTAGGCACATAATTATCTTCAAGCCACTCGTAAAAAAATTGCGAAGGCACCTGAATGGTCAGCACATCACCTTCAACCCGCAACGGAACAATAGGCCGGAACCAGGTATTGTAATTTTCATCGCCAACAGTGGATTTGATAATCTCCAGGCAATCGTTCCATAAGGTTGTACAGTCAGCTACCATTGTAATTAGAAGAGTTGGTGAAATAAGTCGCTCCTTTTTTTGAAAGGGAGACAAAGATGTGAAAAAAGGATTTAAGAAAACAACATCCTTCGGTCTTGACTTTCTTGAAAAAAATTGTGTAATACTAAGGAAGTAATTTTCAAAAATTGGATCGCGAAAAAGGCTGTATTTAGAATTGAATTAAATATAATTCGCATAGCTTCAAACGATTGAACGTATTTATCTTGCGGTCATGGAGAAACCAGAAAGTTTACAGGATTTATTTTCCTCTTTTTCACATGCTGATTTAAAAGAATGGAACCGGGTTGCAACCCAGGAATGTGAAGGCAAAGATCCGATGGAAACACTTCGCTGGAATTCGCATGAAATCAGCGGGTTGCCCATTTATAACCGCGAAAATTTTGACAGTAAAAATCATGCTTCTCCTTTTCAATTGGAAGTTTCCTCCGCATTCAACGGACCGCGTTCATGGATTAACATGCCGGTTGTCAAGGTGTTAGAAGCTCACGAGGCTAATTCAATTGCATTTCACCACTTGCAGCGTGGAGCGGATGGAATTTATTTTCAATTAAAAGACACAGAAGCAGTTTCAATTGAAAAATTGCTGAAAAACATTGAATGGAAGCATTGTTTTATAGCCTTTCAAATTCCATCAATTTCGAATTCATTTTCTGATCGCCTCATTGAGTTCCTTAAATCAAGTAATGAAGATCCCACT
>JALOMY010000098.1 GCA_025455225.1 Cyclobacteriaceae bacterium
ATTCATCTGCAATACGTTGATTCGGTTTTATTGCCCGGAATCAATGAACATCGTCCATTGAATCATTTCTTTCACCATCACTATTATTCTCATCAGGTTAGGAAGCGCAAGCCTGAACCTGAAATATTCCGCCAGGTTCTTGAAGAGAATAAGTTTCGTGCGGCTGAAACATTATTTCTTGATGATAATGAAGAAAACATAATGGCAGCAACAACGTTAGGTATTCAAACTCAATTGATTCAACATCCCGACCACGTGATGGATTATTTTAATGCATTATGAGTAAAGAATCTAAGAGGCTTGCTCTCCAGGCTTTGTTGTTTGTTTTGACTTTTATTACGACAACTCTGGCAGGGGCTGAGTGGACATTCGGAAAATCAATTTATGGTCCATTTACCTGGAATGATTTTTTTTCAGGCATGCATTTTTCAGTACCATTTCTTTTAATTCTAACGGTACATGAATTTGGCCATTATTTGACCGCCCGGCATTATAGAGTTAATTCAAGTTTGCCTTATTACATTCCCATGCCTCCTTTTCCGTTTTCAATCGGCACTATGGGGGCGATTATCCGGTTACGCGAACGGATCGTTTCGATGAAAATCAATTTTGACATTGGCATTGCAGGACCACTTGCAGGTTTTGTTATGGCGCTTATTGTTTTGTTTTATGGATTCCTGAATTTGCCCCCGGCAGACTACATCTTTCAGATTCACCCGGAATATGAGCCATACGGATTGAATTATGCTGAACAAGTCTACATCAATTCCCGTGAAGGAATTGTCGATGTCGTTATCGGAAAGAACCTTCTGTTCCTGTTTTTCGAGAAATTTGTTGCCGATCCATCACGGATGCCTAATCCGCATGAAATCATGCATTATCCTTATTTATTCTCAGGTTTTCTGGCACTTATTTTTACCAGCCTGAATTTACTGCCCATCGGTCAACTGGATGGCGGGCATGTCTTGTATGGTCTTGCCGGGTTTCATCGTCACCGGATCATAGCTTCGATAATTTTTGTGGCTTTTGTTGGGTATGCTGGTTTGGGACTAGTAAGTCCTCATATGCCGTTGGATGATCTAGTTATTTACATTCCGGCCTATATCATTTTTCTAACTTTTTGCTTTAGGGGATTAAAATTACCTATGCGCGATACAGTAATGTATGCTGTGCTGGTATTCGCCATTCAATTTATTCTTGTTTGGTTTAAACCGGATCTGCAAGGCTATTCCGGCTGGCTATTATTCGCTTTGATTATCGGCAGGTTAGCTGGTGTAATGCATCCTCCATCGGAAATTGAAGAACCTCTCGATGCCAATCGAAAAGTTCTGGGGTGGATAGCCCTGATCATTTTTATAATCTGCTTCAGTCCAAATCCGATTGAATTGAAGTAAGGAGATATTTAATAACTAAATTTTACCGACTAACAATTACCTTATTTGTCATCGGCTTACCTGCGTGATAGTAACGAAGAATATAAACACCGGGGGAAGGATTCATTATTCGTATGATAGATTCATTGTTAGATCCGGATAATGTATAGGGTATCGATTGCCCTGTAATGGATACGATTTGAAGATCATTGAATTCTCCCTGAACGGTAAATTCACCATGGTTTGGATTGGGATAAACCGTTAATGGCTTTGGATCATGTTCGATACCCGTTATGATATTTCCTTTGCCAAACCTGGGCCGAAGCATCAGGCTGCCTTGAATGGATGTATTCGGAACCCAGTTGCCCGTAATGTTTACAAAGATCTGATCACCTGAATCCTGGCTGGCATCCAAACCGATTTGTACACGTTCTGCTGCTGGCTGTTGCCACCCGATATAAATAGTATCTTTTACGAGCAGAGACTGCGTTAACGCACGAACAATAAATTCACTGTTGGATTTACGCTGGACAGGAATTAATTCATCCAGGATAAGTTGATCGGGCAGTCCGTTCTTATTATCCCAAACTTTAAACCGTACGTTGGTTGGACTGCTTCCCGAAGTATAGGGATAGTGAACATAAACGCCATTTAATGTATCGAAATCGGAAGATTTCAATACATAGCGGTAAGCGGCCATGTTCCCGGTTTGTGTTAATCCTACAGCATATTCAGCGGTACCATCATCGTAAGAATAAAAATCCTTAAGAATATAGGTTTGCTGAATTGTATCATTCATGTAAAAATCAATCGGTTCAAATCCGGTATTAACTGAATCACCAGTTACTAAAGTTGTCCGGATGGTCAGCCAAAGTGAATCGGTTGTCGAAAATGAAGCCAGGTTTGGCTTAGCTGTAAAGGTAACTTCCCGTGTTTCAAACGGACCCACTGTTGGTAATATGGGTTGTTCGGTTGCCGATGTAAACGATTGATCGTTTCGAACTCCGTTGGTATAGGAGGTAACCAAAGCACCAATCGCATAATTCATAGGTTGCGGTATGCTGCTTAGATTGGAAACACCAAATGAGGCGAACCCGGTATTACCATCGGCATCAGCAAAATAATGATCATGAGGCATGGCGTAATACCGGTTAAACAAGGCGGTTAATGGCAAGTTGGGTGCACGGTCAGGGAAACCTGAAGCCAGATCATTTTCCGTGCGCCCACGATTCAGGTATATATAATCGATGTTCCAGGTATCATACCGGCCTGAGCGTCTGCCGGACGAACGGAATCTGAATTGAAAATCGTTATGAAAAAACTGATCTTCATTAATACGAATAGATTGACTGTAAAACTGATCGGGTGTTTGAGATTCATCAGCAAATAATGTAACAATGGTAGTCCAGATTCCTGTATTGGAAAGAAATTCAAGACGTAAAAAATCATTGGCATCCGGAACTTCACCATTGCCACCCCATTGATAAAAGAAGCTTAAGAAAACCGAGTTACGCTGAAACAGAGGTATATCACCCATTTTTATTTTCCTTGATACAAGACTATCCGTTAGACCAAAGTCAAGATTCTGATTGGCGCTTGGGCTATAGGGAATTCCATTAGCATCAAGACCATCAAAGGTGGCAACAGAAATAGTTGGTGGTCGGATACCAAGACCATCATTGATCCATACCGTTGACTTGTACTCCCATAATGTGTCGCTGTTGGTAAGGGAAGAAAAGTCATCCCAAAAAGGAACCGGCATGGGGGAGAGACTTTGGGTTCTTGAATTTAGGTGGGGGTCAGGTTTGTTGGTAGTGATGGGGGAAAGAGTTAGCTGTGCCCAGGCAACAATGGGTAAAATAAATACTGCAAAAAGAACATGTTGTTTTACCTGCACACCGATTTAGTTATCCTCTATCTCATTATTATCCTGTTCCTCATCATCCTCTTCCGGAACAGGTGTACCTTTTTTACCTACCCATAACTCAACGACATCACCGGCTTTTATATTTTCATGAGGTGCCGGCTTTTGCTTCAGAACAATTAAGGGTTCCATGCCGGTTGTATCACCCAAAAAAGTAATATCACCCAGGTTAAGGTTTGATCCAAAAATGGGCACTTTCGCATCTTCAACGGTATAGCCCATTACATCCGGGGTCGGAACCATATTGCTTCCGCCATCCTCTACTACCAGGTCAATTATTGATCCTTTGGGTATTCGGGTTCCGGGCTCAATTTTTTCACCGAGGTAATGCATTTCTTTTACCAGGTTAAGGAATGGTCCGCGTACTAATTGAATTTTTCCACGTTTCAATTCATTTCCACGTAAAACAGCTTCGGCATTGATCAGGGAACCATCAATGAGGTTGGGCATGGGAACGGTTGGCGGTGTCACCCGGTTTAATGAAATATAAATCACCCGATTTTCCTTGATCCGTGCACCTGCCGGGGGAAATTGCCTCAACACCGTAAGCGGAGGAAAATCATCGCTGTAAATAGAGTCATTCACGGTATAGCGAAGGTGACGCTGACCCAAGAAATCCTCAAGCTCATCATAACTCATGCCCTCCACACTCGGAACTGTAATGGTTTCCCCGTGATTGGTGGCATTGGGTAAATAAATATAGAAATAGAAAATCAACAAAACGAAGCTGATGACTACGGTAAGGCCCAGACTGATTAACACGCCTGCAAGCGTTGTATTATATTTTTTGAAATTGAACTTCATGTTGATCAATACAGAAAAAAAGATTTAAAATTTCAGGTTTGATTCAAAACCACGCTCCACCCTTTTGTTATTATGGTATCGTTCAAATGCGATGGTAATTAACTTGGTAATCAATTCAGTAAAACTGATGCCACGTTCTTTCCACATCATGGGAAACATACTTGAATTGGTGAATCCAGGTATCGTATTGATTTCGTTTACATAAACTTTACCCCGTCTGGTCAGAAATAGATCAACCCGGGCAAAATCTTCACAGCGCAACGCCTGGTACGCTTTAATGGATACTTTACGAATGGATTGACTCACTGCTTTATCCAGTTTTGCTGGAACCTGGATGGTTACAGCTTCCGGATCCACATATTTGGCATCGAACGTATAGAATTCATAATTTTTACTGATCACAATTTCTCCGGGGTTGGATGCCTGGGGTGGATTATTGCCCAGTATAGCACATTCAATTTCGCGTCCCTGAATAAACTCTTCGATGATCAGTTCATTGTCATATCGAAAACTGTCTTCAATAGCTTTCTTGAACTCAGATTTACGGCTCACTTTTGAGACGCCTACCGATGAGCCCAGGCTTGCCGATTTTACCATAAAGGGCATGCCCAGTTTATTGACTATGGATTCAAAACTTATCTTGGATCGATCGGAATACCGGTAGGCTAAAAATTTTGTTACAGGAACACCGTGTTCTTTGAGCATTTTTTTAGCTACAACTTTATTCATGGAAAGCGAGGAACCCAGCACACCGGTTCCAACCATGGGCAGGTCAATCGCTTTGATCATACCCTGAATGCTGCCATCTTCTCCATCGGTGCCATGCAAGACCGGAAATACAATATCCATTTTTATCCGGTCGCCACTGGCCAATAAAATGATGCCGCTATTGCGTGTATCCAGAATTAATCCAAGGGGTTTACCCAAGGTGATATCTTTACTTACTCCCTGGGTGAGATACCATTGACCGGATTCGCTGATTCCAATTGGGAGTGGTTCGTAAAGATCCTTATCAATAAACTCGTAAATATTACGGGCGGAATTAACTGAAACGCCATGTTCAACTGAACGTCCCCCGTATAATATGGCAACCTTTTTTTTTGACGGCATCCGTGCTTTTTATAGCCCTAAAGATAACGATTCTTAGTGTAGGAGATTGTGTATTTGATCGGAGAATAAGGCTTTTCAGGGAAGGTAAAACTTGCTTACGTAGTACCGGCCTGCTACCTGAATCCGCATCAGGTAAATTCCGGTATAGGCGCCTCCAAGATCTACAGGAAAGGTTTGGTTCAAGATATCCGGGGCGGAAGTGTCAATGTACGATCGACCCAAAATATCAAGTACTTCGATGCGTATGTTACTTCGTTCGTCCAGGTTAAATGTTACGGAAGCTGAAGTGGGACTGCTCCAGTAAACAGAAAAAAGTTCATCGCCTGTATCAACCGGATTTGGATCATCCGAAACAAAAAATTCCACGTTATCGAGGTAAGCGTTATTCCCCCGGGCATTGGTAAATACGAAAGCAAACCGAACATGTTCTTCGCCTGCATACGGGTTTAGGTTTATATAATATCGGCTAAGCCATTGTGAAGGGGAAGAAGGAAGCCAGGGAACAGTTGAAGTAGTTATGGCCATGTTGGGCCCGGAAACATCGAGTAATTTATCCGGATAGGAATTACCGCAATCGGTAGAAGCCAGGATTTTAAGCCGGTCGTAATTAATACCATTGTAGGCGTACGAGAAGTCAAAGAAAACACTTGCAGTTAGGGTAGAAGAAAAATCAAGTACCGGTGTAGCTAACCACGATTCTGTTCCATTTGTGCCTTGATTGTAGGCTTGAACGGTTGCTGAATTCCCATAATTGGTTGCCTGGATTTCCCATTGGATTCCTTGTTGCGGACTGATCAGCGGCCAGTTCATGGATGTAAATTCTTCACGAAGAGGAATAAAATCTTCCGAATCGTCTACTAAAAATTGCTGCGACAAGGTTCCGTTGCCGGGATTTTCATCTGCCTGACCGTTTACTTCAGAAAGTTGAATCGATATGGAGTTAATTCCGGAACCAGGAGTAATTGATGGAAGATTAATAACTGTAGTTTGGTTGATTCCCAGTGGCGGTGAAAGGGTAATGATGCTTGACTGATTAGCTCCCTGATTAATGGAGTAGTCAACTTTAACGGAGTTTAATTCGGAACAACTTTGATTACGGATGGTGATGCTTGGAGATGTTGATGTTGAACAAGTTATTACACCGGGACTTTCCAAAGCAATCAGGGCGGCATCAAGTACATCACAATTCGGATCAAGCAATCCGGGTGAAGTCAGCAGGCTGTTTCGCCTGGGTACGGATGGATCATCAAGAATGGTTTGCATCCGGCTAACCTGCCCTGCAGTAAACAGGTTCATGCAGGCATCATAGGTGTAGTCCATATAATTCTGAAACATCTTTACCACAGGGCCATTGCAGTTGGTAGTAGCAGGATGCGATGGGCAATTGCTGGTGCTTGTTTGCTGCACTGGTGTGTCGTTAACGTAATCGGTACCACAACTCGCATCGCCCCAGATATGGCGCAATCCAAAAAAATGCCCGATCTCATGGGTTGTAGTGCGGCCCTTGTTGTAGTTAGGATCAAGAGTAAATGAACCAGCATCACTTGTTCCGAAAACAGTATAATCCACCACCACACCATCAGTAGAGGCGGCTCCATTCTGAAATTCTTCCAGTCCTGCCAGTGAGGAAACGGGATACTGGGCGTATCCAATGGTTGAACCTGAAAAACGAAGTACCCAGATATTCAAATAGTCCTGTGAAGGCCAGAAACTTAATGCTTTAAAAACAGCATTGTCGCCCATAGTCCATGAAGTTTTTGTTCCCTGAACACGGTTAATTCCGGTCGTTGGCAATCCCTGAGGATCACGTTTGGCCATAATAAATTCAATACTCATACTGCTTGCAACAGGGGCAAACAAAGCCGGTGTATTTGCAGCATCAGCATTAAGCCTGTTAAAATCGTTATTCAGTACTTCGATCTGGGAAAGAATTTGTTCATCTGAAATGTTCGTGCCGGTTCCAACCGGTTCGCCATTATGAATCACATGAACTACTACCGGTATCTGGTAGTGATCGCTTTGGGTACGTTGTGTTTGTTCGGTTTGAATCCGGCTTTGGATGCGTTGCTCGAGCCATCGTTCAAATTGTTCATCGGTCTGCTTAATGATGCCCTCTTTGCGAAGTTGGTTCATGTACGGCACAGTGCCGCATCGCTCCTGGGCCAGGCTGAAGTTGGATAAGATTAAAAAGATCAGCAATAAAATGAAAGCCGGGGAAACACGATGATGCACTTTTAAATGCCACCACATATTGTCAAGCACAAGCTGCATCATCTACCAAAGATAGGAATTGAAACGGATTCAGGAAGACGGGTGTGGGATGGATGACCCTGAGAAAATAAGTCGAAAGAGGCTATTCAGTTGCTGGTCAAATTAACAACCTCGATTCCTTTAATTTCAGGAACCGCTTTTCGTATGGCTTCTTCAACTCCGGCTCTAAAAGTCATAGTTGACATTGGGCAATTGCCGCATGCACCCAGGAATTCGAGTTTAACCACATGGTCCTCCGTAATTTGTTGTATGCGTACATTACCTCCATCGGCTTCCAGGTAGGGGCGAATGGAATCCAAAGAGTCTTCAATGCGTTGGGTAAGGTCTGTAAGGGTATTCATCACGTATTCAGTTCAACTCGTTTTGTTTCTACTAAGTTAGCATTTCTTATAGCAATTTGCCGTGCAAGTGATTTTGCCAACTCGCGAAAAGCAAGTGCAGATGGCCCTTCTTTCATTACGGCCGGTAAACCTGAATCACCGCTTTCCCGTATGGATTGTACCAATGGAATCTGGCCGAGAAGTGGAACACCGTATTTTTCGGATAAGTTCTTGCCTCCGTCTTTTCCAAAAATGTAATACTTATTGTCGGGTAATTCTTCCGGAGTGAAGTAGGCCATGTTTTCAATAATACCTAAAACCGGAACATTAATCTGGGGCTGGCGGAACATCGCTAATCCTTTATTAGCATCGGCCAATGCCACTTTTTGAGGAGTGGTGACAATAACAGCTCCGGTTACCGGAACGGTTTGAACCAGGGTAAGATGAATGTCGCTTGTACCTGGGGGTAAATCAATAAGAAGGTAATCCAATTCGCCCCATATCGTATCGCTGAAAAACTGTTTTAAAGCAGCACTCGCCATGGGGCCCCGCCATACAACAGCACTGTCAGGGGGAGCAAGAAAGCCAATGGACATAAGTTTCACACCATATTGCTCCAGCGGTATAATCATATTCTTTCCATCCACTTCGCGCACTTCAGGTTGCTCGAATTCACAATTGAACATGGTGGGGATTGAGGGTCCATAAATATCAGCGTCAATCAACCCAACTTTCGCACCGGTTTGCGCCAAAGCAACAGCCAGGTTACTAGTTACTGTAGATTTACCCACTCCTCCTTTTCCGGAGGCAATTGCTATGATGTTTTTAACCTTTGGCAACAAGGGCGCCTGGTCGCGTGCACTGGTAACTGAAGACGTAATGTTAATATGGATGGGTAAGGCATTTCCCACCACAGATTCTACTGCTTCCATGCAATCCTGCCGGATTTGTTCTTTCAGCGGGCAGGCCGGGGTTGTCAGCACTACGGTAAAGGCTATTTCTTTATCCGTAACGGCAAGATCACGAATCATCCCCAGGCTTACCAGGTCACGTTTTAAATCCGGATCCTGCACTGTGGCAAGGGCTTTTAAG
>JALOMY010000099.1 GCA_025455225.1 Cyclobacteriaceae bacterium
AATATTGATGAAATCATCTCCGCAACCGATGCGGTGATGGTGGCCCGTGGCGACCTGGGTGTTGAAATTCTGTTGGAAGAGGTACCCATGGTTCAGAAGATGATCGTCAACAAATGCAACAAGGCAGCGAAGCCGGTAATCGTGGCGACCCAGATGATGGAAAGTATGATCGAAAACCCAAGGCCTACCCGGGCAGAAACCAATGACGTGGCGAATGCTGTGATGGATGGTGCAGATGCCGTGATGCTATCTGCTGAAACTGCAGCCGGAAAGTATCCTATTGAAGTGATCCGAAGCATGGTGCGAACCATTGCTTCTGTTGAAAAACATGAGAAGATGTATTATCGCTTTCGTGAAGTAGATCCCAAATCACCGATTTATATAAACGACAGTCTCGTTTTGGCTGCTTGTAAACTGGCAAAAGACGTTGGTGCCAAGGCTATAGTAGGAATGACTTCTTCCGGTTATACGGCTTTTAAATCTTCATCGCACCGGCCGAATACCAACATATTTGTCTTTACGGCAAACAAATCACTGATCAATACCATTAACCTGGTTTGGGGCGCACAAGCCTATCATTACGATAAGGTTTCCTCAACCGATGAAACCATTGCTGATGTAGAAACCATTCTGAAAAAGGAGGGCCATTTACAGAGTGGTGATATCTTCATTACCCTGGCCAGCATGCCCATTCAGGAACGGTTACGAACGAATACTTTGAAAATTAATATTGTTAAATAATAAAAAAACGGTCATCATTTCTGATGACCGTTTTCCTTTTCCTTTTCTGATTCGATTAACCCCTATTTAAGCACCAGGCTTAGAACCGGAACCGGGCTGTGATAGGCCACGCTTTCGGTTACTCCTAATGTATATGAGGGTTGATGTTCACGAGTGCGCGTAGCGAGGGCAACAATACCCTCCGGATTATCTTCAAGATAATTGGCAATGCCGGTGTGGACTTCAAAGTCTGTATACAGTGCCCTGCTTAATTTCGACTTCGGGAAGTTTTTAGTAAAGGAATCAATGGTAGAATTGATGGTACGGGTACTCTTGAAGTTAATCGGAGTACTGATGTGGAGTAACTCTACCGAAGCATCCAGGGATTTGGCCAGGTCAAGAATTTTCTCAAAGGGTTTAACACTGCGTTCGTCAAATGTGGAAGCGAAAATAAATTTATCGAGCGACTTAATTTTATGGTCTTTTTGAACGGAGAGTACCGGGCAATCAGCACCCCGGATAACTTTCTGTGCATTGGAGCCGACAAAAGGATGATCGGATTCCTGCATGCCGTGTGTACCAATAATAATCAGGTCGGCTTTCCATGATTTGGCAGTAGCCAGTATATTTTGTGCTGGCGTACCTATGTCAATTTGGGTCTCAACTTCAACGCCTTCCAGGGCTTTAGAATTTACTTCCTTCTCCAAAGATTTTTTAGCCTTTGTTATGGCTTCCTGGATTTCAGGATATTCTGCCATTTTAGGCGGCAATTTTTCAAGACCAAGCGGACTGTATAAAATATGAAGTAATAAAATTTCAGCTCCAGTAGCTTTGGCAACCGTAGCACCTATCTGAACGGCATTTTTTGCACAGGGTGAAAAGTCGGTAGGAATAAGAATGCGTTTCATAACAATACCATTTTTAATGTTAGCTGGTATGTGCAAGATTGATAAAACAATACGAAATTGTTATGACACTCATCATTCAGGCAACTGATAAACATCAAGTAATCATCATACAGAAACGGTATTTTTGATTGAATCGCTGAGCCCCGGAGCCCAAACACAAGTCATGAATGATTTCCACAAGCAACCAGTAGATTTTCTCCTTCAAAAACTGGGTTCATCCGATCAGGGCCTTACCCAAGCGGAAGCGGAAAACAGGATCAAACAAGCTGGGCTCAATAAACTGCCTCAGGCCAAACGAACAACATTATTTATGGTGGTTCTTCACCAGTTTATTAGCCCTCTGATTTACGTTTTGATTGCTGCCGGCTTGGTTTCTCTTTTCATTAAAGAATACGAGGACGCAGTTTTTATATTTCTGATCATCGTAATCAATGCCGTGTTGGGCACCATTCAGGAGTGGAAAGCTGAAACCAGCGCAGCATCGCTTCAGGAATTGGTTAAGACGCAGGCGAAAGTGGTTCGAGACGGCCAAACATCTTTACTTGATGCTGAATTCCTTGTGCCGGGTGATCTGGTTCTTGTCGAATCGGGTATGAAGGTACCAGCCGACATACGGTTAATTTCATGTACAAACCTCCATACGGAAGAGTCAATTCTGACGGGTGAATCCCTTCCAATTGCCAAACATGAAAAGGTGTTGACTGAATCCAGCCTTCCCATCGGTGACCGGATCAATATGCTTTTTGCCGGTACCACGATTATGAGCGGAAGGGGCCGTGGATTAGTCGTTGCCACGGGTTTACAAACCGAAATTGGTACTATCGCACAAACCGTAACGGATACACGCCAGGAGAAAACTCCACTGGTGAAGCGCATGGAACGATTTGCCCGTTGGGTAAGCCTGATCGTGGTTATCGCAAGTGCATCCATCTTTCTGATCGGGTATCTTCATGATATACCGGCCATTGAAATGTTTTTTGTTGCAGTGGCCGTAGCGGTTTCCGCCATTCCGGAAGGCCTGCCCATCGCCATGACGGTTGCCCTTGCCATCGGTTCAAGCCGAATGGCTAAACGAAACGTTATCATCCGAAAGCTCTCTGCCGTAGAAGGGTTGGGGAGTTGCAATTTTATTGGTACTGACAAGACGGGCACATTAACAGTCGACCAACAAACCGTAAAGAAAATCCTTCTGGCCGATGGAACGGAATACGAAGTTACCGGAGCCGGGTATAACGGTGTAGGAGAAATCCTGCATCAAAGCCAGTCCGTGGTTAATCAGCAGATCCCTGATCTTCACCGCTTGATCGAAGCGGTTGTTATTTGCAATGAAGCTGACCTTCAGCTTAACCAGGGCAACTGGAGTTACCAGGGAGATGCTATTGATGTTGCGTTTCTTGCCCTTAGTTGGAAATACGGTTTAACTATACAAGAAATCAGGAACAGCCTGCACATTATTAAAGAAATACCTTTCGAGTCGGAGCGAAAATATGCAGCTGTTATTTATCGTGAACCGGATGCAAAACGTATTGCGGCAGTAAAGGGTGCGCTCGAATCGGTTCTTGAATTTTGTTCGAATACTGATGCAAATAAGGTCACATCTAAAGCCAACGAACTTGCATCTCAGGGTTACCGTGTTTTGGCAGTTGCCTCCGGTAATGTTGATGAACACCTCGAACTTAAGGGATTGAATCTTCTTGGGCTGGCAGCCTTGATCGATCCGTTAAAACCCGAAGCAAAAGAGGCAGTAACGTTTTGTCATGAAGGCGGTATCAGGGTAGCGATGATCACGGGCGATCATCCGGCCACAGCATTATCCATTGCCCGCGAATTGGGTATTGCTTCTTCCGAACATGATGTCATAACAGGCCAGGAGCTTGGATTGCGAAAAGGCAAACATGACGAAGCGTTTGGCAAGCGCCTGGAAGGTAAAACGGTTTTTGCCCGCGTTAGTCCGGTACAGAAGCAGCACATTGTTGCCCATGTACGTGATCAACGAAATTTTGTAGCCGTAACCGGTGATGGTGTTAATGATGCACCCGCATTAAAAACAGCTGATATCGGAGTAGCCATGGGGTATGGAAGTGATGTGGCGAAGGAAGCTTCCGACATTATTGTTACCGATAATAATTTTGCCTCGATAGCGGCCGGTATTGAAGAGGGAAGGTATACGTATGGTAATCTTCGTAAGATTATCTACATGTTGATTTCAACCGGGGCGGCCGAAATTGTTATGGTATTCCTGGCTTTGTTGACCAATTTGCCGCTTCCTTTCATGGCCGTTCAGCTACTGTGGCTCAACCTGGTTACCAATGGTACGCAGGACATCAGCCTGGCTTTTGAAAAAGGAGAACGACATGTACTAAGCGAACCGCCCCGTAAACCAAAGCAAGGCTTTTTTGATCGCCTTATGATTTCTCAATCGTTGGTAGCCGGTGGTGTTATGACGTTGCTCACCTTTGGTTTGTGGTATCATTTGTTAAACAACCTGCATTTCGAAGAAGCTGAAGCTCGCAATTTGATTTTATTACTGATGGTTCTACTGCAGAATTTCCATGTGTTGAATTGCCGGTCTGAACGTTCATCAATTTTTTCCATCCCATTCTTTGGGAACCCGCTTGCCATACTTTCCATACTAGTTGCCCAGGGAATTCACATTGCTTCCATGCATATTCCGTTTATGCAAAAACTGCTGGGCATTCAACCGGTGCGAATGGAAGACTGGTTCAAGTTATTGCTCACGGCATCGTTAATTCTTGTGGTTATGGAATTGTTTAAATGGATTTACGCCCGAAGAAGGAAACGCTTATCCGTTACATCAGCTTAGGTTCCACCAGGATTACTTCTTCCTTTTCAACGATGACGGAACCGGGTTCATCACCTTTTCGCTTACGGACAAATTTTTTAGGAGTAACTACAACTGGACACAAACTTTCTGTTTTGCGTTTTGAATTATAAGCTGCCAGTTGAGCCGCCCGTTCAATCACTTCTTTCGGAAATTTCTTCCCGGATTGATATTTAATCACGACATGCGAACCCGGAACATCCTTGGCATGCAGCCAAAGATCTTCTTTGAAGGCGTATTTCAAAGTAAGTTCATCGTTGCTTTTTGCGTTTTTGCCTACCCAGATCCGAAAGCCCATACATTCAAATTCATGGTAGGGTAAAATCGTTTCACCAGATTGGGAAGGTTTGGTTAATCCAAACGAAGCAATTAACTGTCGAAGGGTCTTCAGATCCGTTTCGGATTGAAGTTGATGGATCTGATCATTTACTTTTTCAAGTTCTGCTTTTTTCTTTTCCAGTGATTCGCTGAGTTTTTCTGTTTCAATATGAAGGTTGCGGGCTTTCCGGTAATACACTTCTGCGTTTTTCTGAGGTGTTAAATCCGGTTTTAGTTTAATTTCAATGAGCTTGTTTTCCTGGTAAAAGTCAGGAAGGGATATGCTTTTCATACCCATTTTGATCTGGTGCAGGTTAGCCATTATAAGATCGGCCCAGCGTTTATAATGATCGTCCTGTTCCAGCTCAACTTTTTTTAATTCACCTTTTTTCAAATAGGCTTGCCCATTCTTAAGCAAAACAGTAAGCCGGGCCAGCGCATCTTGTTTTATTTTGGCAAAGCTGGTGCGCGAGGTATACCGCATGAAAAATTCATGGAGTGCAGCCACCGGTGTCTGTAACGTAAGTTCGATTTCACCCACCGGTACGAGTGACAATACAACCTGCTGATTGAAGAACGTGATGTAATAAGTTGGATCATTCAGTTCATTACGCACGTTCTGAATCATTACCCATTGTTCGCTCGGATTACATGATTCAAAGCCAAGCGAGTCAAGGTAACTCCAGACAACTTTTCCAAAAGTGAAATAAAGTTGCTGCAGGTTATTGGAGTTGGATTTAAAAGCTTCTTCGCTCCAGTCAATGGTCCGGGCAAGTTCGTTCGGGTTTAATCGCCAGTCATTTTCCAGATGGTTCCGGAACAGGGCCATCGGTTGATCATGCTCAAACAAGATAAGGTTTGACCGACTGCTATGCATTTTAAATAGCAACTGATAATGATTCGTAAATCGAATCGAGAAACTTCGTTCATTGTCAAACGGTCGGATGTCTTCCACATAGTGTCCAATCAATTCCGGAAACAAATCAACGCTGTTTACGCGGGCACGGTTAAAGTCGGTTGGAAATGAAAGACATGCAAAATCAGACTGCATGCTCGCTTTGATGAAAAACGGTTTGCCAGATGTTTCAAACCGAATGATCAGTTCTTCCCGGTTCTGACTGAAACATTCAGAAACAACACACCCTTTCAGTATTCCATGAAGTTCTGCGGCAAGTTTTCGAAGGAAATAGTAATTGTTATGCATGGCCCGGTGTGCAGTACTTCAAAACTAAGGTTATCCCTCTCCGGAATCAATCTACCGCTATTTTCAATCCATCGTAAGCCAGTCGAATGTTCGGTGGCAATTCCTGTTCAACTTCGGTGTGAAGACCGAGTTTATGACTGATGTGCGTGAAATAAGCTTTTCGGGGCTGAACCTTTTCAATCACAGCCAGTGCTTCTTCGAGGTTGAAGTGCGAAATATGTCGTTCCCGTTGCAAAGCATTTAATACCAGGGTGTCGGTTCCTTTTAACAGGTCTAAAGTTTGATCTGGAATAAGGTTGGTGTCGGTCAGGTAACTGAACTTGCCTATACGGAATCCGTGAACCGGCATCTTGAAGTGATAAACCGGCAGTGGTGTTATAGAAATGCCCTGGATAGAGAAGGGTACACGATCGATAATGTTGATAATAACGCGAGGTAAACCCGGATAATCCTTCGGTCCGAAAATATATCCGAAATCCCGCTTGATCTGATCAATGGTTTCTTGTGTTCCGTAAACCGGCATGCTGATGCCCTGTTTGAAATTGTACGAACGGATATCATCCAATCCTGCGGTATGATCGCGGTGTGCATGGGTGAATAATAGTGCGTCCAGGTGAACAATATTTTCACGGAGCATCTGCTGACGGAAATCCGGACCGGTATCAATTACCAGGCTTACTCCGTTCACTTCCAGGTGGACCGAAGTACGCAATCGTTTATCCCGGAAATCGAGTGATGAGCATACTTCGCATGTGCAGCCGATAATCGGTACACCTTGTGAAGTTCCGGTTCCCAGGAAAGTTACTTTCAAGCCTTGACTTCTGTTTGGGTGAGCTCTTCAAACAGCTTCTGACTTTTCTCAGAAAACCGGGTGGTATCCAGGGTTACCGATTTGAGGATATCAAGCAAGGTGTTGATTTTGCCTTCCGTGGTATAAAACTTATTCACGATGATGATTTTCTGATCGCGCAACAGGCAATATCCCGATTTAAAATTTCCCTTTTCATACCGTAACGTGTAATCCGACTCGGCAATCAGGTCCTCCAGTTTGGTCAGAAAGGGAACAGTGTACTTGATCATAGTGGTTATTTCTTGCGAGGCGAAGATAAAGTATAATTACGAATGTAGAAGAATGATCGCTGAATAAACAGGCATATTCGCATTTCATAGATTGTGGTTTGTACTTTTACCCGGTGGAACTGAAAAAGAAAAAGCTGATTGTGATTATGGGACCAACGGCTGTTGGTAAAACAGCGGTTTCCATTCAGTTGGCCAAACACTTCCATACGGAGATTATTTCAGCCGATTCCCGGCAGGTGTACCGGGAACTAACTCTTGGTACGGCTAAACCCACCGCTGAACAATTAAAGGAGATAAAACATCATTTGATTGATTCCCACTCCATTTCCGAAGAATATAATGCTGCCCAATTTGCCAAAGATGCTGAGGCGATTATACTCAGGCTGTTTGAGAGGCATGATTACGTACTGGTTTGCGGAGGGTCCGGATTATACGTTCGGGCGTTGCTGGAAGGATTGGATGATATACCGGAAGTTCCAGAAGGAATTCGGAATGAAATTACCAATCAATATGAGACTAATGGGCTGGATTGGTTACAGCAAGAAATGAAACGACTTGATCCTGAATATTTTCAAATGATCGATCAGCGTAACCCGGCCCGGTTGATGCGTGCGCTTGAGGTGGTAAAAGCAACAGGAAAATCCATTTTAGTGTTTCAGAAAAGACAAAAGCGTGAAAATCAGTACCGGGTAATAAAAATCGGACTGGATCTTGACCGCCAACTCTTGTATCAAAGCATTGACGATCGTATGGACCATATGATTCAGCAGGGTTTGTTCGAAGAAGCCCGCGCGCTTTATCCGTACCGGCAACACAATGCCTTGCAGACGGTTGGATACCAGGAAATATTTGGTTACCTGGAAGGACATTATAATCGTGAGGAGGCCATCCGGTTATTAAAGCGCAACTCAAGGCGATATGCCAAGCGCCAGCTAACGTGGTTCAGGCGCGATACGGAAATCCGGTGGTTCAATCCGTCTGATCTGCAGGAAATGATTAAACTCATAAACGAATCGTGAATGCTAGTTCGGATTGTTTATTCCCGGTTGATGAGATCACATTATTCATTAATAGAGATGCTTACCATAATTAATGTAAATTAAAAGACGTTTTAACTTCTTATAAGATTGACCAATCACCAAGCACATAATGAGAAGAAGGTCCTGATCATTACCTATTACTGGCCACCCAGCGGAGGAAGTGGCGTGCAGCGGTGGTTAAAGTTTGTTAAGTATCTTCCCCAATTCGGGTGGCAACCGTATGTGTATACGCCCGAGAATCCTTCCTTCGAAGTAAAAGACGAAACGTTGCTCAAAGATATTCCGATTGAAGCTGAAGTAATAAAGTTACCAATCTGGGAACCGTATTCTATGTTCAACAGATTGACTTTGCTGGCAGGAGGTAAGGAGAAATCTTCCAATCGCAACGAACCGGAAGTAAAACCTTCATCAGGTTTTCAACGCCTGGCCACCTGGGTTCGTGCTAACTTGTTTATTCCGGATCCGCGCATTTTCTGGATCAAACCTTCCGTTCGGTTTCTTCATGACTTCTTGAAGGAGCGCAAGATCATCACCATCATTACAACCGGTCCGCCTCACAGCATGCATCTTATTGGGTTGAAGCTTAAGAAAAAAAATCCTGACCTGAACTGGATTGCCGACTTTCGTGATCCCTGGACGGAGTGGGGTTTATGGGAAAAGTTTGGAACCGGAGCATGGGCTATGCGAAGACACAGGAAACTGGAACATAAAGTTCTGATCTCGGCTGATCATGTCGTTTCCGTAACACCTTTTTAT
>JALOMY010000348.1 GCA_025455225.1 Cyclobacteriaceae bacterium
AGCAGCGATAGCGGTACACCTATATGATTATTTAGATTGCCTTTGGTGGCAAAGGTTTTATACTTCTCGCTTAAAACAGCATAGACCAGTTCCTTGGAAGTGGTTTTTCCATTCGATCCGGTTAATCCAATAACCGGTATAGAAAATTGGTCGCGATGATGCCGGGCCAATTGCTGCAACGTTTCCAGTACATTATTAACCAATACATACCGATCGTCTTTCTTATAGCGGGCTTCATCAATAACGGCAAGTCGGGCGCCTTTTGCCAGGGCTTCTTCGGCAAATGTATTGGCGTTAAACTTTTCACCACGAAGGGCAAAAAAGATTGAGTCGGGTGTAATCTGCCGGGTATCAGTCGAAACTTTACCGGTATGCAGATAGTTTAAATATAAATTATGAATGTCCATCGTTATCTTACCTGCCAAGTTAACAACCGGATGTACGGTACGGGTAAAAGTCTGTAAAAAAGTTTCATGCGCCTCTTGATTATTTTTCTTCTTTCAGTGCACGTATCCGTGGCGCAATTTACGTATGTGCTTCACCAGGACGTACCGGTTGTAGTTGGATCGGATACGCTTCAATTACCCTGGGCAGGGGGAATAAATTCTGCACAGGTAAATACGATTGATTTGAATGATGACGGTAAAACAGACCTGGTTGTTTTTGATCGGATGGGAGATCGCGTGATTCCGTTTCTCAACGTAAATAATACCTATGTGTACGCACCTGAGTATCAGAATTTCTTTCCTGAAGAAACCGAAGGCTTTATGCTGCTGCGCGATTTTGATTGTGATGGAAGAAAAGATCTGTTCACTAAAGACCTGTTGGGCATCCGCGTGTTTAAGAACACTACGGTTCCCGGTCAACCCTTATCCTGGGAACCCCTGCAGTTTTATACCGGTTTTCCCGGGCCAAAAAGCAACGTAATCCTTACCAAAGGCTTTTCCGGGAAAATAAATCTCCAACTACAGGCCGATGATCTTCCTGCCCTGCTTGATGCAGATGGGGATGGCGACCTGGATGTACTCAATGTTAAATTCGTAGGAACCAGTACAATTGAATTCCATAAAAATTTCAGCATGGAACGATATGGAACCTGTGATTCGCTGGATCTCGAACGCATGACACAATATTGGGGTGAAGTTGAAGATTGCGCCTGCGGAGAATTTGCTTTCGGCACCAGTTGTTTACCGGGTGGACGTACACAGCATGCAGGAGGAAAAGGATTACTGGCGCTTGATCTGGATAACGATCAGGACCTGGATATACTTTATTCCGATTCAGAATGCGCCCAGGTTTATCAACTTACCAATACAGGCACCAACGATAATCCGCTCATTACTCAAGCAGCTCCTTTTCCGGCTGAGGCACCCATTGCCTTGCTTACGTTCCCATCAGTTTATTATGAAGATGTCGACTTTGATGGTGTTCCAGACATGATTGCCTCTCCCAACTTATTTACACGAGAATTCCTGCAAACTAATTTTCAGGAATCACTCTGGTTCTACAAGAACACAGGTTCAAGCCAGCTTCCTGCATTTACATTCCAATCCCGGAATTTTTTACAAGGTGAAATGATTGATGTTGGTGATAATGCCGTGCCTGCCTTTGCAGATGCCGATGGTGATGGTGATCTGGAATTATTTATCGGAACCTTTATCAATGGAATAAGCAGCTCGATATACCTTTATGAGAATACAGGAACTCGGTCGGAGCCGGCTTTCCGTTTAATTACGGATGATTACCTAAGTCTCTCGTTCTCCGGCTTTACCAACATCAAACCCCAATTCTTTGACATGAATGGCGATGGTCGTACCGACCTGGTTTTTACCGCATCCAATCCGTTCGGAGTAGGCACTAATCTTTATTACATTCCCAACACGGCCAACAACGGCCTGAATTTTTCCGGGCAATCCATTATTTCATTAGACTTCTTCATCTTTTCGGGAGAGAACATTACGGTAAGCCGCATCAATAATGATATGTTGCCAGACCTGCTCGTTGGAAGAGTCAATGGTGCGGTTGAATACTGGCAAAATACGGGTACACCATCCAGTCCTTCCTTTACCTTAAGTGATCCCTCCTATTTAGGATTAGACGCAAGTGTGCTTCGGCAAAATCCGGCAATAGCCATTGGTGATCTGGATGCCGATGGTAATGCCGACCTGATATTGGGTGATCAGACGGGTGTGTTAAGCGTTGTCAGTAATTTCAAAAATGCCGTGGATGCAAGCGGGGCCATTAAAAACCTAATCTATAATCCCATCACGGAGAGTTACAGCAGCCAAAACCTAGGATCAAGACTCTGGCCTACCGTTGCCAATCTTTTCAATACGAATAAACCCACCCTGGTTGTTGGGAATTTACTTGGAGGATTACACATGCTTAAACACGATGAAAGCAGTCCGTTGCCGAAAACACCTCAGATCGATATTTTTCCTAACCCGGTGTCTTCTAGCAACTCATCGCCCCTGAATATCCGGATTGACCGGCCAGCAACCGGGTACATAATTTCCATTACCGGACAGGAAATTGAAGGTCCATTCGAGTTTCAACCACAAGAAACGGTTCAATATTCCATTGACAAACTCAGCCCGGGCCTTTACATTTTTCGATTCATCACCGGGGGAGAAACCTATTCCCGCAAATTTATTGTCTATTGAAGGTTACGGATCTTGAAATTAGCCCTCTTTAATGAGTTTAAGCCGTTTCTATTGGGCTCAGAGGAATTTACCTGAGGGTTTGGATTTTTGGGGTTGATTTCCCGATATTTGCAGTCCCTTTTTTAAGGGGTAAACGCAAATAATCATGGCACGAGTTTGTCAAATTACCGGAAAACGCCCTCAGGTTGGAAATAACGTATCGCACGCGAACAATAAAACCAAGCGCAGATTCTA
>JALOMY010000100.1 GCA_025455225.1 Cyclobacteriaceae bacterium
ACATTCCTATGGCCACTATCCATCCTTATTTAGATTAATTTTAAACAAATGTAAGTGCTGATTATGGCCCTTGCAATGATTCTAATCACTATAACTCTGTCTAATTTTATCTCGTGAAGAAAAACAAACCTCGAAAAAAAGCAGTCAAGGTTAAACCTGTTCCAAAAGAAAACCATCAACAAGTGCCCTTAGAAGAGCCGCAAACCAATTCATTTGACTATGGGGGCATTCCCGAACGTGATCTTAAGAAGAACTTAGGTTGCGGATAATACTGAATTTTAATGGAAGACCGTTTGCGGCTTTTTTTCCAGAATTATCCTTCGCATGCTTTTATTCTTCATATCAAAGGAAGAACCAAGTCGTTGACCGAACACTTTTCGAATGGATGGTAATGCCAAACGTCCAGGTCCTCCCGCAATCTGGGCCAGGGCTGCACTTAAAAGCGGCTCTTCCCTGTCACCGATGGGTAAAAGGTAAATTCCCTCATCGACTTCAAGATCCGGAATGAAACCATTACTGTAATCCGATTGACCATTGCTATTGAATGATTTCATTACTATTGGAAGCATCAGCCACCGGTTTGCAGGATTATCTTCTTCATAGACCGGAATCGATCCCACATTCTTACCATACGTCACTTCACCAATTAATTTGACAGGCATAAAAGGACGCAATCCATTAATCACGAGTTCACTGGCCGAAGCCGTTTCCGTACCCGTAAGAACATACAGGTTTCCGGATAAACTGGTACCAACATTCTGTGCTTTAGCAATAAACCTGACTACTTCATCGGTCTCTGTGATATTGAAATAATCCGTTACCGTACTATTATACTCACGCCTGAAGAAAACTTTAGATTCATCAATGTTCTTGCCAATCAGGCTGGCAAGGTTAATGGCGGCATCCACATAACCTCCACTGTTGTAGCGAAGGTCCACAACCAGATCGGTAATTCCCTGGGCCTTAAAATTGGCAATGATCTGATCCATTTCATTATTGTATTCAATTCCTTCACCAATACCTGAAGCAAAAAAAGTATACATCAGGTAGCCGGCTTTTCGCGTGCCGTCTACATCAATAACTTCGGAATAGAAATTTGGATCTTCCTGTAAAACAACTGTCGTTAAATTTAATGTTACAGGGTCACCCAACGTACCACTTGAACTGCTCGTGGCGGTCATTGGTCGGTAGGTAATAGAATGATTTTCACTTAACTGGTTGATCAGCGACTGGTAATTATCAAGAGTTAATAGTTGTCCATTGACATGAGTAATGATATCACCGCGTTTAAGGTCGGTTGCTTCCGCAGGTGAATCCTTTTTAATGTAAAGCACCTGGGCGATTACATTGGAATTGGACTCCGATTCGCGGTATAAGGCAAACTCATAACCCGCTTCTTTACTGACACCCTCTAATGCATTGAGAACTTCTTCATAATCATCGTAAATGGCTGAGAACCTATCTTCGGTTGATAGCAGAGAAGTAAAAAAATCTTCCGGCTCCTGATTTCGATCAGGCTTATCAGGCAATTGGTCATTCCAATAATACCAGAAGCTCATATTATCATAAATCCAATTGTTTACATAGGTGTCTCCGGTTGCCGGTTCGTCATCTTCCCTGCACGCTTGCAAAGAAAATAATACCCCCAGTACCAATAACGCGAACAGCCGGTACTTCAATTGTACTATCCATCTCGCATACATATGAATTCGTTCAGTCCAACCAGTTTTCATCTTGCTTTTCACCTCATTAATTAATTCAAATATTAAATACTCTCAGCTACAAAAATCCGCTTGACACGTTCACTGGTGTTGGTAAGTATTTCGTACGGAATTGTGTTGATCCGGGCCGCGACTTCATGCAACGGTAACGCTTCTCCGAAAACAATTACTTCATCACCTTCGTGAGCATCGAGGCCGGTAACATCAATCATGGTCATGTCCATGCACACATTCCCGATTACAGGAGCCCGTTTGCCATTTACTAATACAACCCCGCTTCCATTGCTGAACGCCCTTGAATATCCATCGGCATAACCTATGGCTATGGTTGCAACATCGATATCATGAGCTGCGATCCCTCTCCTTCCATATCCAATACTCTCACCCTTTTTGACGTGCCTTTTTTGTGAAATTATTGTTTTTAAGGTTGCAACCGGTTTAAGCTGATGGTTTTGAGAAACCGGGTCAACGCCATACATTCCAATACCTAATCGAACCATATCCATTTGATACTCAGGAAAGCGTAATATCCCCGGAGTATTTAACAAATGCACCAACGGATTGATTTGGAGTTGCTCTTTAATTCTGCTGACTTCCATTAAAAATTGCCTGGCTTGTTTATGAGTAAAGTCATCATGTTCTTGTTCATCTGCTCCCGCCAGATGACTGAAAACAGATGCAATTCTGATATTCCGGTGCTGGGCAAGCAAGGCAATTAATGTATCATGATCGTGATCATCAAAACCAAGTCGGTGCATGCCGGTGTCTAATTTGATATGCACCTTCATTGGGCGCCCGTCCAGAAACCGGATTAACTCATCAAGGATTTTAGTACTGTAAATTTCCGGTTCCAGGGCAAAGTCAAGCATAAGCTGGAATCCGTCTTCTGACGGATTCATAACCATTATAGGCACCGTAATATTATTTTGTCTTAACTCCACACCTTCATCCGCATAAGCCACACCTAAATATTCCACCTGGTGAAACTGCAGTACATTGGCAATGGTAACACTGCCGCTTCCATAAGCAAACGCTTTAACCATGGCCATTATTTTAGTGCCCGGGTGCAGAAGAGACCGGAAATAATTGAGGTTATGTACCAGTGCCCCCAGATTAATTTCCATTACCGTACCATGTGCCTTTTTTGTCAACCGCTTCGTGATGCGTTCGAATCTGAAAATGCGCGCCCCTTTTACCAGAATGGTCTCATTCTGAAATTGTTGACTTGTGGTTTGCTCTAAAAAATGCTCGGTCGATTGAAAAAACAGGGGAGGTATTTTAAATGCCTCCTGATGCATAAATAAAAAGTTACCAATACCGATAAATCGAGAAACTCCACTGCTGTTGACAAGTTCAGCAATGCGATCAGCCAGTAAATCATCAGGAAGTCCTGATTCAATAATATCCGATAAAATCAACGTACGATTACTTCTTTGTTTCTGATGGTTTAAAAAATCCAGACTGATTCGCAAGCCACCCAGATCATTATTGTAGGTATCATCGATTACAAGGCAATTATTAATACCCTCCTTAAGCTCAAGGCGCATAGGTATCGCCTGTAACATATGTATGCGTTGATTAATTATTTTGGGATCATAACCCAATACCAACATCATAACTACACAATGAAGGGCGTTCTCAACTGAGGCGGCATCCACGAAAGGCAATTGAAGATGGAATGTACTTCCCTTCCAGGATACTAAGAATTTGCCGTTTTGGTCATTTACGATAACATCGGCATGTTGCCTGCCCCATGAAACTGTAGGAATTGCCGATGATTTAATTTGTTGGGTCAGTTCATAGTGATCGGCACAATAAATCAGCAAGCTTACCTTTTCAAATAACTTTAACTTCTCTTTGATTTTTGTCTCCCGATCCGGAAAATTCTCATCATGGGAGGTACCGATGTTGGTAAATATTCCGTAAACGGGATCGATAATCCTTTGAAGACTTTGCATTTCATTCAGACGGGATATACCGGCTTCGAAAATTCCGAGTTTATGATGGGATTGCATCTGCCACACAGACAAGGGCACACCGAGTTGTGAATTATAACTCCCTGGATTTTTTATAATATCACGATCGTAACTCAGCAATTGAAAAAGCCATTCCTTGATAATCGTCTTGGCGTTGCTGCCCGTAATGCCAATTACAGGAATTGAGAATTGATGACGATGATGACTTGCAATTTGCTGCAGGGCAGAAATCGATGAATCAACTTTAAGAATATTCGCTTCAGGTAAATCCTCACCCGAAATCCATTTCTCAACAACAAACTGGCGAATACCCAATTCATACAAGGTCTCCAGGTAATGATGGCCATCGTTTCGCTTTCCGGAAATGGCAAAAAAAACAGCCCCTTTATTGACAACCGGCTTCCTGCTATCCGTTAGCAGTATGTCAACCTGCTGGTCGCTTTTGAAGGAAATAATTTCTCCTCCGGTAATCAGGGGAAGTTCTGAAAAATACATGGCTAGAATAAGCGTGCTCCGTTTGGTACGGGTTTATCGGGAGTGCAAAGAATAACATGATCACTTTCATCTGGAAATCCGGTTACCAGTACCTCCGACATGAAATTGGCAATCTGACGAGGTGGAAAATTTACTATGCAGACTACTTGCTTTCCGATAAGACCATCAGGTTTATAGTAATCGGCAATTTGAGCGCTGGACTTCTTAACCCCAATTTCACCTAAATCCACCCATAATTTTAATGCAGGCTTTCGGGCTTCCTTGAATTCTTCGGCCTTAATGACCGTACCTACCCGAATATCAACTTTCTGAAAATCCGACCAATTAATATCCATTTTCGCTCAAATTAGGCTAAAATCGGTTTTTTGTCTAGTAGATCACAAGAATTGTCTAATTACCAGAAACATAGCCAAATGAAATTTTTACCTTTCGCTTAGCAAGAATCCAAAATTTTGCGTTATTGTACTTGGTGCTATGAAAATTAAACCAATCCTTTTTCCAATTCTTCTGTTGCTGGCTGTATTGGGATTCAGCCAGGCAATGGCTCAGGAAGATCGGATACCTGATCTGGATTCTGGCATTAAAGACATCCGCTACGAAACAAGCAACGAACTGAACCCTGAAGGCGATTTTAAAAACTCCAAACCGATTTTAACATCCAGGGATTCAGTTTCTCTAAAGACTGTGCCCCGGAGACCTGAACAAAAAGGGAAAAATGGGGATGAAAATTCGGTACTTTCCTTCAATTTCCTGTACTATTTAATCGAACGATACAAGCTTTCGGATATCGTAGATTAATCCTGCATCATAGTTATCTCGTCTTTATTCCGTTTTAGTTTTTAAGGTTTTATATTTGCAACTTTGTTGCAAATAGAATTTGATTGCGTTACCTGGTTTTCATACTGTTTTCGTGCATTCCTTTCCTCCTTTTCGCTCAGGAGAAATGTTCACTAGTAATTTCTGGAATCGTACACGACAATGAAAACAACGAACTTCCCGGAGCCACAGTTTTAATCAATGGTGCCGGTACAGTAACCGGTGCCCATGGTGAATTTGTCATTTCTGATTTGTGTCCTGGAATTTACACCATCCTGGTTCAATTTCTTGGATTTAAGGATTACTCATCAGAGATCGATCTTGTTCGCAACCAATACATTCGGGTACGTTTGGTACAAGATGTAACTGAGCTGGAACGAATAGAGGTGGTTGGTCAGTCTATATCCATTACAAGGAGCAATGCATCCCTTCAACTTTCGCAAGATGATCTTGAACAATTAACGGGAAAATCATTAGGCGAAAGTTTAAAATCACTACCCGGTGTCAACGCGTTGCAATCGGGACCAGCTGTTTTCAAGCCCATCATACAGGGCTTACATAGTCAGCGCATTCTCATTTTGAATAACGGAATCCGGCAGGAAGGTCAACAATGGGGAATCGAACATGCACCGGAAATTGATCCTTTTATTGCTTCAGAAATGACAGTAGTTAAAGGATCGGAAGCCGTTCGTTTTGGTGCCGATGCACTGGGCGGGGTTATTATTATCAATACTCCTTCATTACATACAAGCCGACATTTACAAGGGCAAATTCATACCGGTTATATGACGAACAACCGGATGGGAATTCTTTCCGGGATTTTTGAGGGCGGATTTAAAAACACGGATAAGTGGAGTTGGCGCTTACAGGGAACAGGAAAAAAAGGTGGCGACTTTTCAACGCCCAATTATGTGCTTTCCAATACCGGATTAGAAGAGCTCAACTTCTCGGGTGCTCTCGGATACCGGAATGCCAATCACGGTATTGAACTCTACGGTAGCAGCTTTAATACGGAAATTGGCATTCTGCGAGCCGCGCACACGGGGAACCTGGATGATCTCGAACAATCCATTCAAGGTGAAGAACCCTGGTATATTGCACCCTTTACTTACGACATTAATAATCCCAAACAACGAATAAATCATCAGCTGCTAAAGGTTAAAGCTTACCGTAACCTCTCAGGATTAGGCACATTGAATATTTTATACGGTGGGCAGTTCAATCAGCGCAGAGAGTTTGATGTGCGAAGATCAGGACGAAGTTCGCGGCCTTCTCTGTTTATGAATCTCGTATCAAATGTACTTGATCTTTCACTTGATCATGAACATCAGGCTCACTCCGGAAGTATTGGTACTAACTTTTCCTACAAATACAACTACAACGAAACCAGCGAAACGGGAAGGACACCACTCGTTCCGGATTATCATCAATTCTCTACCGGTGTATTCATTATCGAAAAAATCAACCGAGATCGCTGGTCGTTTGAAGCGGGTGGCCGGTATGATTTTCAGTACTTGCAGGTTCTTACTTTCGACAAGACGAATACCCTGGTAAAGCCTGAATTTAATTTCCACTACGTCTCGGGGTCAATCGGTGCAACGTACCTTTTTAAAACATCATCACGGATCAGTAGTCATTTGGGCATTTCTTCACGTCCTCCGCACGTCAGTGAATTATACAGTGATGGACTCCATCACGGAACCGGTGCAATCGAAGAAGGAATAATGAAAGAAGACGGTGAAGTGTTGACGGATCAAAGCCTTATTAAGAAAGAAGTTTCAACAAAATGGATAAATACCCTTCAAATCGGCAGCAAAACCATTTCAGCTGATCTGTCTGCATATGTTAATTCAATTGCTAATTATGTTTTTCTAAGGCCAGTCGGATCACGCGAAACCATTAGCGGCTATTTCCCTGTATGGAAATATGAACAGACTGATGCTCTTCTTGCCGGTGCTGATCTTCTAGTATCATGGGCAATTAGTAAAACGATTACCGCTTCCGGAAAATTAGCCTACATCTACGGGCTTGATGTAACACGGAATGATAATCTTATTTTTATTCCGCCCGTCAATGGAGAATTAGGATTAACTTATTCAACACCGGTTGTTAATTATCGAAATTTTTATTTCAAGGTGGCTGTTCCTATGGTAGCCAAACAGAATCGTGCACCCATTACAGTGTATCCGGCTGATATACCCGAGTATACCGGAGATGAAGTATACGATATTGCCCCGGCACCTCCCGGATATATATTGTTAAATGCTGAAATGGGTTTCAAGTTTCCATTAAGAGATCATGATTTTTCGATTAGCCTTGCCGGAGAAAATCTGACCAACCAGGTTTACCGCAATTACATGAACCGGATGCGGTATTTTGCGGATGAGATCGGAAGAAATTTTACAGTTCGTTTAAAGTATAGTTTCCATTCACATCATTAAATCCATATAAAACCATGAATACTATGAAGATTAATACCCTTGATTTAAAACCGCTGTTAAGATTTATCTTTTACCCATTTTTATTTGCAACATTGTTGCTTGTGGGTTGTGGTGATGATCCAGAACCAATTAACGAAGAAGAGTTGATTACCACGCTTAATATTACACTGACTCCTGTTGGTGGAGGAACATCTGTAACGATGACATTTAAAGACCTGGATGGAATAGGATCTAATCCTCCGGAATATATATATGAACCTGCTTCCGGTAATTCTGCCTTGCTTGAAGCTGGAAAAACCTACAATGCCACCATTGAATTATTGGATGAAACCAGCAGTCCGGCAGAAGATATTACCGAGGAGGTTCGTGAAGAAGATGATGAGCATCTCTTTTGTTTCTCTGTTGAAAACGGTGCAAACCTTACCATTGATTATGCCGATGAAGATGATGATGGTTTACCCGTTGGGATATTATCGACCTGGGAAACAGGAGCAAGCAGTGAAGGTACGGTTACAATCATCCTGCGTCATCAACCAGGAACAAAAAACGGAACTTGTCCGGGGTCAGGTGACACGGATATCGAAGTAATTTTTTCTATCTCGATTCAATAACATAAAGAAGGCCCTTAACCGGGCCTTCCATTTTTAAATTTCTTTTGTTGCGAGAAAGCGTTCGAGGTCTTTCAGTTTAAGAATTCCTTCATAATACGCTTTGCCAAAGATTACGGCAAAAATGCCCATCTCATTCAATTTCTTTATATCATCAATTCCACGTATTCCTCCACTGGCAAGCACGCTTAAATCAGGAAAACGGTCACGAATGGATTGGTAATAGTCAAAGTTAGGCCCTTCCAGAACACCATCACGCGAAACATCAGTCGATTTAACATACTTTAATCCCCTCGAATGAAAATACTCCAGGTGTTCAAATAAGGTAAGCTCCGACTTTCTCTGCCAACCCCGGAACAAGAGATTCATGCTTTTAACATCCGTTACATCCGCACCCAAGGTGATTTTCTCCCTGCCATAAGATATAATCCACGAAGCGAACAACTCAGGGTTTGTTACCGCAATGCTTGAGGCAGTTATATAATCTGCTCCGGCTTCATAGGCCTTGCTGATATCGCCATCTGTAGAAATACCTCCGGTAAAATCAATTTTTAAATCAGTGTAGGCCGAAATCTGTTCAATAATATGGTAATTAACCGGAGCGCCCCGTTCAGCACCATCCAGATCCACCAGATGCACCACTTCAATACCATGATCTTCGAAACGCTTGGCCAGATCAACCGGATTTTCATCATATGCTTTTACACTGGAAGGATCGCCTTTGCGCATTTTTACAACCCTGCCTTTTCGAATCGCAATTGAAGGAATTACCTGAATCATTGTTGTCTGAAATGAGTAGGGCGCTTTATCGTTCATTTCTGTCTTAGCCTTTTCCCAGGCACCCGTTCGTAAGCTGCCCCAGATTATCAACCGGCCTTCACTTAATATTACTGCGCCTTTCATCAGCCTGGATGGAAACACGTTGCTATTCACATCTGATTATATCGTAGATGAGCCTTCAATTTATTTCTCTCAACGGGAACAGGCCAACTGGAATGAACCCAAAATGCTTCCGAAGCACATCAACAATAAATTAAATTTTTCACAGGGATATACGCTGAGCGCAGATGGAAAATTAATCTACATCACTACCAACCGGTCGGGTGGTGTAGGCGGGTTTGATATCTGGGCGGGTAATTTATTAGGCAATTCCGTCAATGACCTGCAAAATGTATTTGCTCCAATCAATTCAAAAATGCATGAAGGCTGCCCAACGTTCACACCGGATGGAATGACGATGTATTTCATGCGTTGTGAACAAATGAATTATCAAAAAGCAGATAAATGCAAAATCATGGTTACGCGCAAAGGTGCTAATGGTCGCTGGCAGGAGCCCGAGGAACTTCCGTCTCATATTAATACAGGTAATTCGCAGACCCCAAGAATCGGAGCCGATGGAGAAACTTTGATTTTCGCATCCAATGTCCTTCAGCCCAACCGGGGTGGTATGGATTTATATGTTAGCAAATGGGTCAATGGAGCGTGGAGTGCACCGGTTCCTTTAGATAACATAAATACTGAGCAGGATGATCAATTTGTTAGCTTCACCGCTAACGGACGATATTTATTGAAGGATGCTCCTGGCCAGTTTAAGCGTGAGCTTCAGGAAATTTTATTTCCTGAAAATTTAAGACCCAAACCCGTCATGCGTCTGGAAGGTATAATTACCGATGCCCAAAATAACCTAACGCCTGCTTACATTTCTGTTACGGAACTTCAAACGAATACACGCGTGTATACCGGAAGACCTGACAAATCAGGCAACTATTTTCTTTATCTGAAAGTCGGGAGCCTATACGAGCTTTCAGTAGACCCTGAGGATGATCACTATACGTTTTTTTCCAAAACAATTGATCTAACCCAGGGAGAAGCTCCGCTTGTGCAGAAAGTCAATGCAATACTAAAACCGTTGGAAGATGGCGATGATCTGGAATTATCCGGGCTGCAGTTTAAACCCTCTTCCTCAGAATTAGTCAATGCCCGGTTTGAATTAAGCCGGTTGGCACGGCTAATCCGATCAGCACCTGATTTCTTGTATGAATTACAGGTTACGCAACGGGGTTATCGTGAATCCTCAGAATTGTTGGATTCGGACTTAACCGAAATGGCAACCGATACACTAAAAATTAAAATCATCGCCAGTGATTCTCTTGCCGAGCAAGACAGCATTATTGTGAATACAAAATATCACAACAACCGTACGGAAAAACAAGCCCTGGCAATTATCGATCAGTTGGTTTCGTTGGGAATCAACCCGGAATCATTGACTTATACAACAAATGCTTTACCGGAGCCTGCCGCTGGTCTTGTGAATCCGGAAATCAGAGTAAGAGTGCGAAAACGTTAAATATTTACTTATAACGGAAGGGTACAACAACTACCGTTTTATCCCATAATAATACCATTTCAGCCTCATCTTCCATTCGATCGAATCGAATTGTAAATTGTTCAAACTCGTGATCTTGCTTGATTGCCTGTGCTGTTATGGTCAGCACATCGAGTGATGGATCGCGATTGGCTTCACCTTTACTGTTAATTCCCCACTGACCACTCTCAGCATTGAAGATTACCAGCCAGGTGGTGGAATCGGGAACGGTCCATAAACTGTATTTACCGGGAGCCAGTGTTTTATCCTCAAATTTCAAGGAACGATTCGTTTCAAATTGAGTAGCCTCATTGGCTCCGGTTCGCCAAACTTTTCCGTAAGGAACCAATCCTCCAAAAATCTCCCTTCCTTTCTTAAAAGGACGGTTATAATGAACGGAAATTTTAACATTTCCATCCGACAACAGTTCAGTTTCTTCCGGACTGTGCGACTTGGTTTGTTTTAATCGAACCGCATTAACGACAAGGATCAGTGAAATAACAACAAGAACACCCAGAGAAATGATAATCAGAAATTTCTTCATGCTTAAAGAATGGCCAACAGTTGATGCTTTTCAATCAAAATAAATCGCAAAGCTGGTAAACAAATTTCAAATGTTTCTACAAAAATTACAGGAATAGGGTTTAATTTTACCGCTCATAAATAATCAAATCCTATGGATGCGTCCTGGACTCCTTTCTACGTAGTAATTGCCTTGTTTGTTTTAGCTATTGTGTCTCCGTGGATATTCCCGAACCGCATGGTGAGCAAAAACAAACACGACAACAAATATTAACATACCCTTCTAACAACCATGAACATTTGTGTTTTCTGCGGTTCGAGCGCAGGGAATAAAGCCCTGTATGCAGAAACCGCCAGAAAACTTGGCTTTCTAATGGCCGGTAACGGCCATGGCCTCATTTATGGGGGCGGCAATATCGGATTAATGGGCATACTGGCCGATTCTGTTCTGAAGCATGGCGGAAAAGTTATTGGTGTTATCCCTGATTTCCTGATGAAGAAAGAAGTGGGGCACACCGGCCTGACGCAACTCGAAATTGTATCGAGCATGCATGAACGTAAACGCAGGATGGCCGACCTGGCGGATGCATTTATTGTTCTGCCCGGAGGATGGGGAACCTTAGATGAAACAGCTGAAATTCTTACGTGGCGCCAATTGGGATTGGTTAAACAACCGGTTGCCTTAATCAATGTTAATGGTTTCTTTGATTTACTCCTGTCTCAAATGAACCAAATGGTTCAAGAAGGGTTTCTTCGTTCAGAATATATTGAATATCTCAAAGTAGCAGAAACGCCTGAACAAGTACTTTCGTTATTGGCTTAAACGCCTTTACGCCAGCTTAGCTGGTATTTTACTTATCTTAAGGCAGGGACGGAGAGTTATGGTTCGAGTAATTGGGTTTTTACTATTCATCATTCCCGGGCTTATACAAGCCCAGACACAAATCCTGGGTTTCAGCCTGGCAGATGGTAAAAAAAAGGTTCAGATTCCTATTGAAATTCACAACAATCTTATTGTAGTACGGGTAATACTAAATGATGTTATCCCGCTGAAATTCATTATTGATACCGGTGTTCGTACGGCCATTCTTACGCAAAAGGCCTTTTCCGATATACTTCAGCTTAACTATTCACGCAAATATTCCATTGCCGGGCCCGGAGGTGAAAAATTCATCGATGCCTATATAGCCAATAATGTATCGCTAACCCTTCCCGGTGTAATAGGTAGGGGCCATGCCTTGCTGGTGCTGGAAGAAGATTATTTGGAACTTCGAAACCAACTCGGTACCGATGTTCATGGCATTTTGGGATATGAATTATTCAGCCGGTTTATAATACAGGTTGATTATCAACGTAAAATCATGACGTTAATGCTTCCTGAGAAATTCAAACCCAAAAAGAAATTTGATGTCATACCAATACGGATACAGGATACCAAACCCTATATGCTGGCCCCTGTTAGCATTAACAGCACCCACTCATTGAATGCGAAACTCCTGATTGATACTGGTGCCAGTCACGGATTATTGCTGGAGCCCGAAACGGATGAGCGTATTCATTTACCGGAAAAAAATGTTCCGAACATTATCGGCAGAGGGCTGGGAGGTATTATTACCGGGCGTACCGGGCGTATTCAGTCCATCGAAATCGGCAACTATATTATCAATAACGCACTGGCCAATTTTCCTGACTCCTCCAGCTACCTTAATGACACACTAAAATTTGAACAGATTGACCGCAACGGTACATTGGGCGGTGAAATACTCAGTCGATTCAACCTTATTTTTAATTTCCCGCAGGAGAAGATTTACATTAAAAAGAACTCCGATTTCAAAAAGCAATTCTATTTTAACCTCAGCGGCCTTAACATAAAGGCAAAGGGAGCTCAGTTAAGTGTTTTTGAAATCACCGATGTGCGTCCGGGTTCTTCCGCCTTTCACGCAGGTGTTCAGCCCGGTGATTTAATCGTTCGTGTTAACAATCTTGATGTAACCGATTTACATCTTAACGAAATCAATGGCCTTCTTAATTCTAAACCAGGCAAAAAGGTCAGGCTTGAAGTAAAGCGTAATAATCAGACCATGCAATTTGACTTCCGTCTGATTGACGAAATCTAATCAATCAAACGAAGCAACTGTCTTTTTCTCTTCTTATATGCCATAGCGAAATAGATTCGTGCCTGTTTCAACCGGATTGCATTTTTAAAAATGGTATAGATGGATTCGGGTGTAAGGTTATGTTTCAGAACATAATCTGCCGGCTCATTAATCACCAGGGAAGAAGAATAATTATTATTCTTTAAGATAGCAATCGGAACATCACGGGTTTTCGGATCATTTGACAGGTTGCGAACGGTCTGGCCTACCTGGGACACACCAATATTATCATCGATCAAAATTAATGACGGACGAAAACTGATCAACCGCTGCAAAACGCTAGCAAGGTCAAATGCAATTTCAGTGACTACCCGTCTTCCGGGTAATTTTTTAACCAGATCGAGCGTTCTGCTCATCTCAATAGGATTGTTGCCCACCAGTAAAATACTTACCGGTTCATGGCTGGATTGTTTGGGGGATCTTTGTTTTAACATGGCCAACTGATGTTTAAACTAATTTACGTATAAAAGGTTATTCTGTTTACATTAAGTTTTGATTTGTTTTACATATTCCGAAACCAGAATTTCAAAATTTGAATTTTAATCAATCCAGGCCGGGACATGTACCCGTGTTAATTGTTGGAGGTGGATTAGCCGGATTGATTACATCTATCCGGTTGGTCCGGTGGGGAATTGAATGCGTACTCATCGAAAAAAAATCGTATCCGTTTCATCGCGTCTGCGGGGAGTACGTCTCAAACGAAACAACTCCGTTTCTTAAAAAGGAAAATCTATTTCCTGAATCATTTAATCCACCGCAGCTTAATCAGTTTCAGCTCACTTCGGTAAGCGGTAAATCAAAAAAAATTAACCTTGATCTCGGAGGCTTTGGAATCAGTCGTTTCTCGTATGATCGCTTTCTCTATCAAATGGCATTACAGGAAGGTGTAAATGTAATTACCAATCATGAGGTTGAACAAGCTGAATTTAATGAGGAGGAAGACATTTTTAATGTTACCTCAACTGATCAACGATTTACGTCAACACTTGTAATCGGATCTTTTGGCAAACGATCGAAACTGGATAAATCGCTGAACCGCAATTTCATGGACAAACGTTCGCCTTACGTAGGTGTTAAATACCATATTCATACGCAGCATCCCGACAACCTGATTGCCCTTCATAACTTCAACGGAGGGTATTGTGGCGTAAGCAATATTGAATTCGGAAAAACCAATCTCTGTTATCTGGTGCATCGCAACCAGGTAAAACGATTTAAAAATATAGCCGAACTGGAGGAAACTATTCTTCATCAAAATCCATGGCTGAAGTCTCTTTTTACCAACAGCAAATTCCTTTTTGATAAACCAGAAGTAATTAACGAGATCTCTTTTGAAACCAAGGAACCGGTTTGGAAGCATATTCTTATGGCAGGTGACGCTGCCGGAATGATTGCCCCGTTATGCGGAAACGGAATGGCGATGGCCATTCACTCTGCAAAAATACTGAGCGATTCAATCCTTCAATGCAAACAGGAAAACCGGTCCCGGTTCTGGCTTGAGAATACCTATCGCAACAAATGGAATTCCATGTTTGCCCAACGGTTAAGAGCGGGCCGATTAATACAGAATAATCTTTTCGGTAGCGAGTGGTCATCACGAATTGCCATTCAACTGGCTATTAATTCTGAATCGTTAACTCAGTTAATTATCCGAAAAACACACGGAGAGGCCTTTTAAGAACTGCCCATAAGCGCCTGAAGTACATGGCTGCTGTCGATAAAGAACCAGAAGAAAAATACATTCAGGCAGGTAGCTGAAATCCAGTTCAAAATCATGGTATGCGTGTAGTCGGCTTTTAACTCATCCTTAACAACCTGAATAAACCAATAGGTAAAATAAAGTACAACCGGACTTAATGCCAGAAGAAAACAGAACACATACTTTAGCTGGAAATAGGTTATAAAAAAATAACTGAATCCACTGGCAGCCAGGGCGAACATAACAGCCGTAAAATAGAATGTTCCACGAACACCCAACTGTAAGCTAATGGTCTTATCTCCGCGTTTCGAATCTTCTTCATGCTGGTAAATCTGTGTCATCGGGTAACTTCCTAAAAGCAGTAGGGTTGACAAAAGTGCCGGGGTCAGAATATGCGGACGAAAAACATTTTCAATCGGGAAATCATTTAATCCAACATAACAGGTAAGTACAATAAAGAAACCCTGAAAAAACCCGGTAGTGATCCATCCCAGTATTGGGTACTTCTTTAACCGGATGGCCGGATGGCTATAGGCTTTCGATGCCAATCCATAAATGACGAGCATCAGGGCAAACGGTAGGCTCACTTTTAAAAATCCAAATACCAGAGCGATTGCGTCAAACAGAAGAGAAAGAAAATACAAACCCCGGTTTACCCGTGGTGGATTTTTAATTCCTCCGATACTCTTCTCGTCTTTATCGAAATAACTGTTATAACCGTTGCTGGCCGGATATAGAAACAAATGAAGTACAATAAATACCCAAAACAATCTTCCTCCATTCAGGTTAGGAGATAAGGCAACGCTAAACAGGTAAACGGGAAGTAAAAAATAGGAAAAATGAATACGCAGGTGAAGCCAGGAAGAAAGCGAAAACATAAAATACATTTGTCTGATCCAAATTATACTTTTTTCGGTTATCATTGAACGGTATGAGTTTTATTGCTTCCATTGGCATTGCTTCTCCTAAACATCACTTTAGCCAACAAACCATTGCCTCTTTCATGGAGCGGGCCATGGAGCTTGATTATGCGGGCCAGCGGAAACTGAAATCTATTTTCAGGTCGACCGGAATCGAAAAACGCCACTCTGTTCTTGACGACTATGGCAAGCAATCCGGATTTACATTTTATTCCAACACAGAAAATTTTGAACCTTTTCCTTCAACTGAAGCTCGCTTATTGCAGTTCAGGAAGCATGCATTGCCTCTGAGCCTGGAAGCTGTTGAACATTGCCTGGGCAGCCATCATAACGAATTGCTTCAGACCATAACCCATCTCATTGTTGTAAGCTGCACCGGCATGTACGCTCCGGGCCTGGATATTGAAATAATCAAATCACTTTCCTTGCGCAATGATGTGCAACGGACATGCATTAATTTTATGGGTTGCTATGCCGCTTTCAATGCCCTGAAGCTTGCGGATAGTATATGTACGGCTGATGCTCAAGCCAATGTATTAATAGTTTGTATTGAGCTATGCACACTTCATTTTCAAAAAGAGGGTACAGAAGATAATTTATTGGCTAATTCTTTATTTGCTGATGGTGCCGCAGCGATGATGGTGTCAGCCTCGCCACAGATGGGCTGGAATCTGGTTCCGGAATTATTTCACAACGCGCTTCTTATCGATGGCACCGAACACATGGCCTGGAACATAAGCAACTTCGGATTTGAAATGAAGCTGTCCACGTATGTACCTGATATTATCCGGACCGGAATTAAGAAAATGACTGAAGACCTTCTTGAGCGTGTTGAAATGAGAGTATCAGACATCAATCATTTCGCTATCCACCCCGGGGGAAAAAAAATCCTGGAAGCTATTGAATCTGAACTCGGCATATCGAAAGAACTCAATAGGTTTTAAGTCAGTATGGAAATATGTCATCCGTAACTATTGTTTTTGTTCTGTACCATATTCTCAAACAACTGACTTCATCAGATGACCAGGGCACGATATTAAGCATGGCATTTGGTCCTGGCCTGACTCTTGAAAGCATGCTCCTTAAAATCCACTTCCATGCCTGATTTCAGATATCGTTCAAAGCAATCTGAAATCATGGATAATCTCAATTGTGCAGGTGAGGTGGTTAACCAAACTTTACGGGAGCTTGATTTTATTAATCATTGGTTAGGAGGAAATGATGTTACGTTAAAGGGCATTGATCATTTACTGAAAGTTGGCAGCCCGGTTAATTCTTCTCTGCATGTGGTAGATATGGGTTGTGGATCCGGAGATATGTTACGGTTGATCCATGACCAATTAAGCAAGACTTTTCCAGATCTCATTCTCACAGGAATTGATGCCAACCCTAATATTATAGCCTTTGCGCAATCTCAGCTGAAAGCTAATACGAACCTTAAGTTCCGGTCAGTAAATGTGTTTGATGCTTCTTTCCAGCAAGAACAATTTGACATCATAACGGCTACCTTATTTCTTCATCATTTTAAAGAAGAAGAGCTGATCCATTTACTGCAAACCTGGAAGCACCAGGCCCGGTTGGGCATTGTGATTAACGATTTACACCGGCATCCGCTTGCGTACCATTCAATTAAACTGCTTACGTCTGTATTTTCCCGTTCCGCCATGGTAAAGTTTGATGCTCCTTTATCCGTACTTCGCGGATTTACCCGTGATGAATGGCGGACCCTTCTTAAAAATGCTGGTATCTCAAAATACACTCTTAATTGGAAATGGGCCTTTCGCTGGCAAATCAGTATTCCTGCACAGTAAGAATTGGTACTTCGGGTCTGGCACAATTTTAGTACTTTCGGCATAGATCCTAACTGATACGTTTATGAACCTTATAAAAACATCCGCATTCATAGTTTTACTGGCTTTTATTGCTTCCTGTTCATCAGGGGTGCTGGGCAAAAAAGTGAAAGAACCTTTCCAGGGCAGCGCTTATGAATCGAATAACCGCTTCTGGCGAGGAACCGGTAAAGGCGTTAGTTCGCAGGATAACATAGCCCGTAATAAAGCCGACCTGGATGCAAAAGCCCAATTAGCCGGACAGGTGAATACCACCATGAAACAGGTTGCTGATCAATATCTGGGCGAAACTGGTAATGAACGCGCTGCTGATGTTGCGGATAAATTTCAAAGCCTGGTGCGGCAAGTGATGAATACGGAAATTTCTGATCTAAGAAAAATTGGTGAGAAGAAATACTTTAATGAAAAGTCGAAGGAAGGCCTACGAAATCAAGAAAAACGCCATGCTGCGGTTTATGAAGAAACAAGCCAAAGTCGATCAAACCATCAACGAGCGTCAACGCGACCTGATTGAAAAAATAATTGATGATGAATTAAGTAAGCTGGAAGAAGAAGGAGATGATAATTAATCAAGAAGTCTCTTGCATAATAAAGCCTGCTTAGTGCAGGCTTTATTATTAAGGCTTGGTCTCGTTTCTTATAAGTACTCCGTTTTTCAGAACGAAAACAACTTTGCGCAACTCAGACACCGATTTTGAAGGATCTCCATTGATTACAACCAGGTCGGCTAACAACCCTGGTTTAATTGCGCCAATTTCATGTTCCATATGCAGAGCTTTTGCATTAATGGTGGTTGCTGCCTTTAAAATATCGATGGGCTTCATTCCGTATTCCTGCATCAATTCCATTTCGTATACATTTTCTCCATGATGGTATACGCCTACATCTCCGCCCATTCCAATCGTTACACCAGCGTCTAATGCGATCTTAAAACTCTTCTTCTTTTGCTGAACCAGAGCCGGCTCCGGGTCTTTACCTTTTTTCCAGCCCCGGTATTGCTGAATGGCATCAACCGCACCCAGTGTGGCATAATAGGTTACATTATGTTGCTTCATCAATTGTGCGATTTCCTCATCCAGGTAATCGCCATGTTCTATTGTTTCAGCACCGGCTAAAATAGCCCGCCTCATTGCTTCTTTGGATTTTGCATGACATACCAGGTAACGACCGCTGCTTCTTGTTACCTCATTCACCAATTTCAATTCATCCAGCGTGAACGAAGGCTGATCCTCTCCCCGTGTTCCCCACCGGTAATC
>JALOMY010000101.1 GCA_025455225.1 Cyclobacteriaceae bacterium
TTTCGTGATTTATGATATTTCGTAAAATATACAAATACTAACTAGTTGATATTCAGGGTATAACAATATGGCATCTGCTATGCCAATTGGATTCACGTACAACTAAACACCCTGAATACAATGAAAAAGACACTCTTTCTTCTTTTTGGCATTTTTTGCTATGCCTTCTTCTTTGGCACCTATTGTTATGCCATCGGTTTTGTAACCAATTTGGTCGTCCCCATGGGATTAGATAGCAAACCTGTTTCTTCAGTAGGGTTTTCACTTCTTATCAATACAGGTTTGTTGCTCCTTTTTGCCGTGCAACATAGCATAATGGCAAGACCAGCTTTTAAACAATGGTGGACTAAGATAATTCCCGTACCCATCGAGCGAAGTGTATATGTATTACTGTCAAGCTTATGCCTTATTGCTCTGTTTTATTTCTGGCAACCGATGGGAGGAATTGTTTGGTCAGTACAATCCGATGTTGGATTTGTACTGTTAAATGCCATCAGTCTGCTGGGCTTTACCATTGTTCTGATCAGCACTTTTCTGATCAACCATTTTGACCTCTTCGGACTTCGCCAGGTGTGGCTCCATTTTATAGACAAAAAATATGAGCATTTACCTTTTAAAACACCGTTGTTCTATAAATACGTACGTCATCCGCTTTACCTGGGATGGATGATTGCATTCTGGTCTGCCCCGGTAATGACTATAGCCCATTTTCTGTTCGCTGCACTTTGTACGGGTTACATGCTTACTGCCATTCGGTTTGAAGAAAAGGATTTGATAACCGTGTTTGGGGAGAAATATATACGATACAGGCAAATGGCACCCATGCTGATCCCCTTTACCAAAAGACGAAAACAATAATAAACACCGTTTTTCCGCAACTGAAATGTTTGTTGCAGATGTAAAACCCTCAAGCTATGAACACGAATAAGAACCTAAATACAGTTTCTGAACGCTTACGCTTAATTGTAAGAATCCTGTTGTTGATAGGAGGAAGCTTTGTCGCTTTCGCTATAACATCTCTTGAACTGATCAACACCAATATGAGTGATCTGTTTCAACTTTTAACCATCTCCTGACATGGGTTCTGTCCCAAACTAATAAATTATGAATTACCTGGATAAACAGACTTTATTATCAAGCGCGATGAAAGCGTTGGATTACCTGGTGGATATTGAAAATCGTAAAGTTGCTCCGAGTGAAGAAGCGCTGCTCAATCTCAAAGCCTTTGAAGAGTCTTTACCGGATTACGGATACGATCCTTTACAGACAATTGAATTTCTGAATCAATTTGGTTCACCCGGTACCATGGCATCCAACGGCAGACGTTATTATGGATTTGTTATTGGCGGATCAAATTCAGTTTCAATGGCTGCCAACTGGCTGGCAACAGCCTGGGATCAAAATGCCGGTCTGGGTATTACAAGTCCGGTAAATGCAACAATAGAATCTGTAACAGAAAGATGGCTAACCGAATTATTACCTGTTGCAAAGGAATCGTCAGTAGGATTTGTAACTGGAGTTACGATGGCCAATTTTAGCGCCCTCGCTGCAGCACGTTCAGCTCTTTTGCAAAGTTTGGATTGGGATGTTGAGTCGTTGGGGCTTTATGGTGCGCCACGGATTAATGTAGTGATAGGTGAAGAAGCTCATGGAAGCTTATTAAAGGCCCTTGGTATGTTGGGATTAGGGAGGGATCGGGTTATTCGAGTTCCTTCTGATTCCAATGGAAGAATGCGAATGGATTTGCTTCCACCATTGAATCACCGCACCATGTTGTGTCTTCAGGCTGGCAATGTTAATACCGGGGGAATGGATGATGGTAGCATAATCAGGCATGCCAAAGAAGCTGGCGCCTGGGTTCATATTGATGGTGCTTTCGGACTATGGGCAGGTGCTTCAGATTATAAACGTCATTTAACGTATGGATATCCGTTGGCTGATTCCTGGGCTACTGACGCACATAAATGGCTCAATGTACCCTACGACAGTGGTCTGGTGATTGTCCGGCAAGGTGAATTCCTGCGTAAGGCAATGAGCATGAAAGGTGACTACCTGGACCAATCCGGTGATCGTATCCCTTATCAGTTTACACCTGAGTTATCCAGAAGAGCACGAGCCATTGATATATGGGCAGCCATACGTAGTCTGGGAAAAGAAGGTATCAACGATCTGATTACCCGCACTTGTGTTTATGCAGAATACCTTGCAGATCGACTGCAAGAGGCCGGTATTGAAGTACTGAACAAGGTTGAAACCAATCAGGTCTTGATTGCTTTCGGATCGGATCAGGAAACTGAACGAATAATCCGCGTATTGCAACAGGAAGGTACAAGCTGGTTTAGCGGGACGCAATGGAAAGGCCGAACTGCAATGCGCATTAGTGTTTCAAATTATAAAACTACAGAAAGTGACCTTAAGCTCACCCTCGATTCTATACTGCTAGCGGCTAGAAAATCTGAATTAATTCTCCGATGATTCGGTATACAATAATAAGTATGTACATCCTTTTAGGATGGGGTGAAGTTTTTGCCCAATTACTTCCGAGAGCTTTGAATCTGACGTTGCCAGAGGGAGGAAAAATTTCAGGAGTTGAAGTTCCAGTTGTAAGACAGAATAAACAAGCAACCAGTTTAATATCCATTGCCATTACTTTACCTATCAATCGGCAAGTAAAGTATTCCACAGAGATAACCAGCATTGAACGATTTAACGATTCTGGTGTAGCCTTTATTTCAAGAAGTAATCATTGGCTTGCTTACCAGTCTTTAGTATTTGACTTGAATAAAAGACCTGCTTCATTTTTAAAGCCGGCACTCGTATTATCGTCATACAGTTTTATGGACAATCAATCTTTTAATCCTGTTACACAGCATTGGGAATTGATTGGCAACCTGGAATTCATTAATAAATCATCAATTCAAATTCTTTATCAGTACAGGCATGATCAATTATTCGAATCATTTTCATTAAGCAAACTTCACATTCATGGAGATCAGGTTACTTATCGAAGTGTTTCACTTCGGTTTAACGCCAAACCTGGATATCAATCAATTCCATTTATTGAAACAAGACTAGGGTATTATTATCAACATTCCAGCTTTTATTCATTTCGGTTGGGTAAGACATTTTCAATATCACCGCGTTTAAACGGTTATGCTGATATTGAATTCAGTCAGGTGAGGGGAGAAGTACGTGTACAGGGAATTGTAACCCGATTGAGGATGGATTATAAAATCAATAAAGCATTTAGTACTGGTTTTTATATGCTGAATAATTCGTATGACCGCTTTAATGGTTTACTTCTTTACCTGGAATTAAATAAAGGCAATCATACGATCCGATTGGAATATCGCGAGAAAAGAAATCAATTTCATTTTACTGAATCCGTGCATCCATTTTTTGCGAGTCATGTTCTGATTCAATACCGATACTTCATTCCTTATGATGGATGTAGAAGTAGAGTTTTATGAATTATTGATCTAATACTTTGTTTCGGTAATTTACGAGTGCATTAGTAATAATCGATGCAATTGGTTCTATAGAATATATGTTCTAGTCATATCGTGTACTATCAAGTTCGGGGTATATTAATACCAAGTGTTTGTATTCTTGAACTTAACGTAGAGGGAACCATATGCAGCAGGGCAGCAGCGCCATCCTTTCCAGAAACTTTCCATTTGCTGGCCTTGAGTGCACGGATAATGTTTTGTTTCTCAAATTCAAGCAGCTCATCCTTGGTAAGAATCCTGTCAGTTTCTGTTGATGATAATGGTTCGCGCATGGGCTTCGCATAACCTAACGTAGTGTTAAGATCGAGTATGCCGTTTTGGGACAGGATTACCGATCTTTCAATGACATTCTGTAGTTCGCGAATATTGCCAGGCCAGTAGTGATTACGCAGCAATGTTTTCTGCTCTTCCGAAAGTGGCAATACTTTCTTGTTTATTCTCTGACAAAATTTCTTAATAAAGGTATTAGCAATGAGAATAATGTCATCACCGCGTTCCCTTAAGGGTGGAACTTCAATTGGGAATACATTGAGTCTATAGTAAAGATCTTCCCTGAATTTTCCCTCCTTAATTAATTCGAAAAGATTACGATGTGTTGCGGCTATTATCCGCACATCAACTTTAATGGTTTTCGAACTTCCGACAGGTTCTAATTCACTTTCCTGAATTACACGTAGTAATTTCACCTGAAGATCAAGGGGTAATTCACCGATCTCATCCAGGAAGATAGTCCCCCCGTTGGCTAGCTGAAACCGGCCTTTACGCTCTGTGGTAGCACCGGTAAAGGCACCTTTGGCATGACCGAAAAACTCACTTTCAATCAATGATGAAGGTATTGCACCACAATTAACCGCAATCATAGGCTTATCCTTTCGGTTGCTGGTTAAATGAATATGCCTGGCGACCAGTTCTTTGCCGGTTCCGGTTTCACCATTGATCAAAACAGTGGCATCCGCCTGAGCAACCAAATAGATATTCTGCAACAATCGCTTCATCGGATTACTTTCTCCAACTAACTGATTGTGTTGTTTCAGCTCCTCCATCTCCTCCCTTAAATACTCGGTCTGATCAATTAGCTGCTTGATTTTTTCTTCTCCTTCTTCTTTATCGTCATGATTGCGAAGAACAAGGGTATAATAAATTTTACCATCAAGTTCATACCGGCTAAGAGTGCCCTCCATTTCGTATGAATTTCCGGAAATGGAATTAATTCCAAGAGTGCCAGGAACCCATTCGTATTTTTCTCCAGATTTGGAATTCAGGTTCTCAATTAAGGTCAATAGCTTACTGCGGCTACGTTCTGTTAAGAACCTTGAAATGGGATAGTTGCCCGATTTATTTTCTTCAATACCTAAAATGGCTTCTGCTGTTGCATTCAGCATAATGATCTGCCCCTTTTGGTTCAGATTAATCAATAGTTCCTGAACCCCATTGATAAGACCCCGCATTTGATTTTCACGTTGCCGGATTTCTTGTTCACGCCTTAAACGTTGAAGTTCAGCTTCAGCACGTGACTTAATGGTTTTTATAATTAGTTCAATCTCTTCCGTGAGTTCCTGGGGTTTTCCATTCATCAATGCAAGGCTTCCGATAACTTCTCCGTTATCATCATGAAGTGAGGCTCCGATGTAGCTTTCGCCTTTATATTTATTCAGCATTTTATGATCCCGGGGAAAGAGATCATATATTTTTTCTGAATAATGAACGATCCGGCTTGAATTGATTACCTGTTCACATGGAGTTCCGTCAATCAGGTAGGTGAAATTATTAACGTAATGCCCGGAATGCCAGAAAGCCATTGTGGTCATGGAGTTTTGTTCCTTATGATATTCAGTTACCCAAACACCATCAACTTCTAACGCCTGGCTAATACTCTGTACCAGCATTCTGAAAAAGGATTCACCTGTCTGCAGTGAGATTTTTTCAAAAGACTGCTTGAATTGATCAAGGGTATGATTTTCCATGATTCAAAGGATTACTTGGACAAACGGGAATGCTCGTTTTACGAAAATTCATAAGTATTGGTTTTCGATTTCTCGTAAAACTTTATTTTCAGCCTAAATTATCTTGAATCTAATTTTACACAGCACGGACAAAAGGGTCGGTTATGTGTAATCTTGAATTCCTAAGTTGGTTCGAATCTTAGCTAATCAACACTTGGACAATACTTTATTAATCAATTTTTGAAGAATTCTAATTCTTGAAATAAATCTTCAATAGGTAAATGAATTCTGGGTATCCACTTTTATTATAGTCAGCATGTGATTAAAGAAAGGCCTTTCTTGTAACTAAAAAATAGACGGGTCATGGAATTATTATTCAATATGAGTTAGCCATTGATCAAGTTGCTGAGAATAGAGTTGAAGGCAACGTTTACTGAATGATTCAATCTTTTCAATGGATGCATTTAACCTGATCAGTTCTTGTTCCTCTGCAATAAACTCCTGCTGCATTGCCAATCGTTTGGCTTCGATGATTTGTTTACGTTTTCTATAATCCTTACTTATCCAACGATGAAGTTTCTCAGCTTTCCACCAAAGCGAGTCATCAGGGAAAGATGATGGTTGCTTAAACTGTGTTAGAACGTCCGATCCAAAAAAGAAAGGCAGATACACGGATAAACAAGGCGAGGATGTTCCGGTAAGCCAAACGGTATGTGGTCCGGATGATCGTATTACAGTAACCATACTACCGGTTGTTGAGCTTGGATTTAATAATCCCGTAGCATGCATGCAGATTGAGCCGGTATTCGCTTTGGTCGGGCGAAATTTTTCTTCATCCTGATTGTGAGTTTGAAGTATACGCATACAATCAGTAACCGAGAGCTGACCCTTTTTCTTTAAACTTAAATCTGTTGTACAAGCCTGCCTCATGGATGCTCTGCCGATGGTTGTGTACAACCAATCCGAATAAACTTTTTGAAAATTAAATGGTTCGATTCCATTCCACCATTTTTTATGCTTGGCAAAATCCCTGGCTGAAGGACTAAGTTGGTAGGCGTTATCAGTTATGCTTAATGAATTCGAGATGCTTCGAATATCTCTTACTTTCTCAACAGCCCATTCATTGCCTGCAGTTTCCAATACCCAAGCCTCCTGTTTGTCGGCAATAAGAAAGCTATTGTGATAATAAAACGATTTATTCTTGTAGCCACCACAGGCATTTTGCCCGTAAGCAGCGAGAAGCGAAGTAATACAGTGTATGGCAGCCTGGGCAGAATTGGAGCGTTCAAGCGCTAAGCGCAATAAATCCATTCCGGTTAATCCCTGATTATTTTTTTGAAATTTGACTTTCGTGAAAACGGCTTCATTGCCAATGACTACGCCATGTTCATTAATCCCCATTTCAGCGCCCCACATTTGAAAAGGTTTTGATAAAATGCATTCGTAGGTTTTGGATACCTGAGGGATTTCTATGTATGTGCATTGAAGTGTGTCTTCTGAATGTTCCAGATTAGGAATGCGAATAATTCCCTGAGCTTCATCTGGTTCACGATCGGAGTTTTTGGCAAATAATAAATTGCCGTCTGCTGTTGAGTTAGGCAGGGCAACTAAAGTATCGCACATTATGAATTACCGGTTTTGAGATTATTATAAAGTAAAATTAATTCAAACACATACTCCAAATACCAGCACGTTCGGATACACCAGTTTTCTGTAACTCACCAAGGTGTATAAAAAATGGATCGCCATCCGTCCCCAAATCCCAAAGTTCCCCGCGCAGGAATACATTTACACCGTACGGAACGGGAACGCTCTTTATTCTGCCCGGTAATGCATATTTAATCCAGGCCTCCCGTTCAGTAAGGTTTCCAATATCTTCTTCATCCACATCAACGGGCAATTCACCACCATCGTAACCTTTCCAGGGATTTTGCATCGTTTCTTCTCCGGCACAATATGAGTTAACTAAAATCACATCAGGAAGTTGCTTTTGAATTTGCTCATAGCTTTCCGGATACCAGGAATCCGCACAGACCACTATAGAGGTTTTCCCGATGGGTAGATCAAAAACGGGTAATTTATTGATTGGGTATGCTGTTACGAAAGGCTTTTCACTTTCAATAGGATATGATTTCCGAATGATCTGATTGTCAATTGTTCCATCAGGATTGAAAATAAAGGAAACGTTATATAAGGGTTCATCCAGATTGACCTCTAATTGATTGCTTTCACCAATAAAAGGACCAGGCAGAATAATAGAACCTGGATTGATGGTGACGTTAAAGGTTTGAGCTAGTGATTTAAAGACCCTGGAATAATGTCTTGCCATTTCTTTGGCCTTCATTCTGAATATGGCGGATGCAAATGGATCGGGTTCATTCTGATGATGGAATAACGCCCTGATAAAACGAACAGGATTGCTCAGAATCATTAATGTCATGGCGCTATTAATGTGCTTGGCTTCCAGCACGCTTTTTTTCTCATTGCTTACCACGAGCCAGGTTCCTAAGTACTCCGGAAGCAGAACTACTGTATGTTGCTTAAAATATCCTTCACGTTTAGCTTGGTCAAAATATCCTTTTAGTTTTTCATAGAACTGTTTTTCATTCAAATAGTCTGTAGTGATCATGAAAGGTTGGATTCCCACGACATTCTTATTACAGAGTGAGTCGTTCATAACCCACTCCTGGTGCATCAGGTTCAATTGCGGATCCTGGAAATCCATGGATCGTCCCGTATAAATCCACACTGACCATAGAACCAGCAGGATAACAATGACTAATGAGATTTTACGAATCATTTAATTCTTTGAAGTATTTCAAGCGCAGCGCGCTCACCAGCACGCACAGCCCCTTCAATATAACCATACCAAACTTCAGATGTCTCTGTTCCGGCCCAATGAATCCTTCCATTGGGTTCTGCCAATGCATGCTGAAAATTTGACCATGCACCGGTTGGATATAAACCGGCATAACATCCTTTACTCCAGCATTCATCAGCCCAACAGTGGTCAACATAATGAATAATGTGGTTAGCTTCTCCCCCGAAATATCGGGTGAATTGTTGAAGCGCAATTTGCCTGCGTTGACTTTCATCTTTGGAAAAAAAATCACGGGCACGGTTTGCGATACAAAATGCCAACAAGACACCGTACTCACCATGGGCAGGTGATGAATCAAATAACGTCTGAAAGGGACCTAGTTCATCAGCGACTACCTGCCCACTGTATCCATTCTTTCGCCAGAAGGGTTTATCATAAATGCCAAAAACTTTTCCCACAATTCCCATAGACATTTTTTCAATCAATTGTGATTTTTTTAATGGGAGAGCCGGTGCAAAATTTATAGACGAAACAAGGGCAGGAGGTATGGCTATAATAATATGCCGGGAAGAAT
>JALOMY010000102.1 GCA_025455225.1 Cyclobacteriaceae bacterium
CGTCACAACTCAATACAAACAGGCTTATCACTAATACCAGGAACAAGGCAGGTCGATTCATACCAACAAGGTTAATGATTAATTGTTGCGTTGTCTTCGGGCTTCAAAGACAACCACTGCAGTTGCCGTGGAGACATTCATCGAATCAATTTTTCCATACATGGGAATGATGATGTTCACATCCGAGTTTCTAATCCATACATCAGATAAACCAGTTGCTTCCGTTCCCATCACCAGGGCACAAGGTTGTTTAAAATCAGTTTCGGTATACGGCACGGAAGCCTGAAGGTAAGTACAATAAATACGGATCTTGTTTTTTTGCAGCCAGTCTATGGTCTCCTGGCTTGAAGCCGAGGCTATGGATTTGGTAAACACACATCCCAGGCTTGACCGGATTACATTTGGATTGTAAAAATCAGTTAACGGATCGCAGCAGATAACCGCATCAACTCCGGCTGCATCGGCTGTGCGTAATATGGCTCCCAGGTTTCCCGGTTTCTCTACTGATTCAAGAACCAGCACCAAAGGGTTCTTACTAAGGTTTATATCATCCAATCGAAGAGTTTTCATTTCAGCCACAGCAATTAATCCGCCTGAATTTTCCCGAACCGCAATCTTATTATACACTTCCTTCGATACCGGGATTACAAGTTTGTCATCCAGGTTAAGTCCGCGCAAATCATCCACCGAAACCATTTCATCACAAAAAAAGAGATTGCCGATTCGGTAACCGGCTTCAACGGCCATGTGGATTTCTTTTTTTCCTTCAATCACAAACAATTGTTGCTTTCTACGTTCCCTGGGTTTTTCAAGGGCAAGCAGACTTTTAATTTTTGGATTTTGAGTGCTTGTGATGCGGAAATGCATGAGAATAATTCAATGTTCAAGATTGAAAATTCAACTATGATTAGCAAACAACCGGATTTATGAATACCATCAAGTTTAGTATTTTTGACGATTGAATTCACCTGCTTGAACCTGAAACTACTTTACCCTTCTTCCTGGAAAGATTACGAGTTGATCGACTCGGGTGACGGACAAAAACTTGAACGATTCGGACGTTACACATTAAGCCGGCCTGAGCCACAGGCTATTTGGAGTAAAGTACTGTCTGAAAAGGAATGGTTGTCAATGGCGGATGCCCGGTTTGAACGCGAACAAAAGGATAAATTCAGATTCAGTGATGAAGTGAAAGGCGGTTGGAAACGGGGAAAGAATATGCCTGAAAGCTGGCAGGTTCACTATCAGTACAACAACCTAAGTCTTACACTGCGTCTTGCGCTTACAGGTTTTGGGCATGTTGGCGTATTTCCGGAGCAAGGTGAAAACTGGAATTTTATTTATGATACGATCCAATCGTGGAAAATATCAAAACCGCGAATATTGAATCTCTTTGCCTATACAGGTGCTGCTTCCGTGGTTGCCAAATCAGCTGGCGCAGACGTAACACATGTAGACGCTTCACGGCCCGGCTTGAACTGGGCGAACCAGAATATGCAATTGAATAATCAATCGGATATACGATGGGTTTATGAAGACGCGTTTAAGTTCGTAAGACGGGAAGTTAAGCGGGGAAATAAATACCAGGGAATAATCATGGATCCACCCCCTTATGGCCGTGGCCCCGAAGGTGAAAAGTGGACGTTGCAGGAGCAACTTAATGAGCTTATCAGTATGTCAAGTCATTTGCTCGAGAAGAATGAATGTTTCTTTATTCTCAGCATGTATGCAGTTGGATTATCACCCCTGGTAGGATTGAATGTTGTAAATACTCATTTTGAAATTCAGGCACCTGAAGTCGGTGAATTCTTTTTAAAGAGCAAAAACAAAAATGACCTTCCGATGGGAACCTTTCTCCGGTTCCGTAAGTAATCGATCGAATTGATTTACTAATTAAGGAAACGATTAAGATGCCTTGCAACTATTTTTATGCCGTATCCATCTTCCACCGGGGTATAGTATGCGTTTAACCGGAACGATATTACTGATTGCATGTTTTTCCGTGGCATTTGCTCAGCAGCCGTACCGGGGTATTGTGGTTGATTCCACTTCCATGCTGAATATCTCCGATGCTCACATTACGGTTAAAAACACAATACGAGGTGTAATCAGTAATAATGTGGGGAGTTTCCTGATCTATGCGCTTCCATCCGATACTCTGGTAATTACGGCATTAGGTTATAAAACAATTGAACTTCCGTTGTTATTCGAGGAAGATGCCCTGATGATTATGATGTCGGAGAATATTCAGATGCTTTCCGATATTACCATACGCTCAACACGTTTATATCCAAACACCATTGCGAACCGAACGCATACAGCACCGCGTACACTCGATTCATTCAGTGCTGTAACTTCTCCGTTTACCTATTTCTGGCGAAAAGAACGTGAGAAACGAAGGCTGGCCAGGTTGGTTGAAGAGCATAACCGAACCCAGGTTTATACCCAGGTTATTTCTGATCCCGATGTGAAGCAGATCATCATCGATGCTTATGATCTCACCGAAGCCCGATACTATGACCTGGTTGTTGAATTCAATCAAAACCACAGTTCTGTACAATATTTTACCGATCCGGATAAGATTATGGAGGCCCTCCATGAATTTTTCAATAAATCCGTTGGCCGGTAATTGAGTTAGCGGAACAATCTATGGAATAACAAACTTTGAATCGGGAGCACATTCCTTGCCTTGCTATTTGTTATCTTTGCGCCCTTAATCAATTCCCAAAGCGGTTTTAATTGATTTTTTGGGAAGAATACAACTATTATGGACGTAAATAAGATCAGAAACATTGCCATTATTGCACACGTTGACCACGGAAAAACAACCCTGGTGGATAAACTTTTACATGCCGGTCACTTATTTAAGGACCACGAAAACCCGGGTGAACTGATCATGGATAGCAACGAGCTGGAACGTGAACGGGGCATTACCATCCTGGCAAAAAATGTTTCCGTGCGGTATAAAGATTACAAAATCAATATTATTGACACCCCGGGCCACAGTGATTTTGGCGGTGAAGTAGAACGGGTGCTTAATATGGCCGATGGCTGTTTGTTGCTGGTAGATGCTTTCGAAGGGCCGATGCCACAAACCCGGTTTGTATTGCAGAAGGCTTTACAATTAGGATTGAAACCGATTGTGGTGGTAAATAAAGTGGATAAGAAAAATTGCACTCCCGATGAAGTCCATGAGCAGGTATTCGATCTGATGTTTACCCTGGATGCAACCGAAGAGCAGCTGGATTTTCCTACCTTTTATGGTTCGGCCAAACAGGGCTGGATGAGTACAGACTGGAAGCAACCATCGCAGGATATAACGCCTTTACTAGATGGAATTATTCAGCACATCCCCTCACCGAAACTGGAACAGGGTACACCCCAGATGTTAATCACTTCGTTGGAATATTCTTCCTACATCGGACGTGTTGCTATCGGTCGTATGCACCGCGGTGAATTAAAGACCGGCCAGGCGGTTGCCCTGGTCAAACGCGATGGGAAAACGGTAGTGAAATCTCGTATTAAAGATCTCTACGTATTCGAGGGATTTGAGAAACAAAAAGTAGAGTTGGTTTCCTCCGGGGAGATTTGCGCGATTGTAGGTTTGGAAGGATTTGAAATCGGAGATACGGTAACCGATCCTGAAAAGCCCGAAGCCTTGAAATCCATTGCTATTGATGAGCCTACCATGAGTATGCTCTTTACCATTAACAACTCTCCCTTCTATGGTAAAGAGGGGAAATTCGTTACGTCACGCCACATTAAAGAGCGACTGGATAAAGAGTTGGAAAAGAACCTGGCCTTGCGGGTTATGGATACAGGCTCTGCCGACAGTTTTATGGTATACGGTCGTGGTGTGTTGCACTTATCGGTATTAATTGAAACGATGAGACGCGAAGGTTATGAACTTCAGATTGGTCAGCCACAGGTTATTTATAAAGAGATTAACGGGGTCAAGTGTGAACCGGTAGAAGAATTAACCATCGATTTACCTGAAACCGATGCCGGTAAAGCCATTGAAACGGTATCCATTCGCAAAGGGGAGATGACCAACATGGAACCGAAAGGCGACCGTATGATCTTGAAGTTCATCATCCCATCAAGAGGAATTATCGGCTTGCGCAATTATCTGTTGAACGTAACAGCCGGTGAAGCCATTGTTACGCACCGGTTCAAGGAGTACCAACCCTATAAGGGAGAAATTCCCGGCCGTATTAACGGTTCATTAATTGTGATGGAAGAGGGGGAGGCCATTCCCTACAGTTTACATAACCTTCAGGATCGCGGCAAGTTCTTCATCGATCCGGGAGAACCGGTTTACGAAGGCCAGGTAATTGGTGAACATAGCCGTGCAGGTGACCTGGTGGTGAACGTTACAAAGACCAAAAAACTGACCAACATCCGGGCTTCCGGTTCGGATGAAAAAATGCGCATCGCCCCGGCTGTTAAGTTTTCACTCGAAGAAGCGTTGGAATATATTCAGGCGGATGAATACGTTGAAGTAACTCCGAAATCCATTCGCTTAAGAAAGATATATCTTAAAGAAAATGATCGAAAGCGTGAGCGTAACAAAGCGTTGGCGGTATGAGAAGAGCAGCAGGTATTTTTATTTTACTGTTTTCAGTTATCCTTGCTGAAGCGCAATCAAAGCAGGATAAAATCAAAGCAGCCGAAGTACTGGGCGATACCTTGATGTCTCAACAGAATTTTGCCGGAGCTTTAAGCCAGTACAATAAAGTTATTAAGTCCACAAAACTTAAGGATGTTGAATCGAGGCAAATCCTGTACAAGCGTGCCGTATGCTTTTTCTACCTGAACGATTTCAATAAAGCGCTTGCTGATTTAAATACATTCATTGACGATAACCCGAACTTGTACCGCGCGCGTATTCTACGTGCTTTCGTTTACCGTGAGCTGGAAGAACCCCAGAAGCAACTCATCGACTTAAATGAAGTGCTTGAGTGGGATCCGTTAAACACCGATTTACTTAAGTGGCGTGCCGGACTAATGGTTGAAACAGGTTTATACGACAGCGCCATTACCGAGTTTAAAAGAATTCAGCTTTATGGTAATGATGAAGAAACTGAGCTTTACCTCGGTTTATGTTACTATAACCTGGCCAAGCCGGATTCTGCCTTGATCCATTTTGATGAATCAATTAAGATTAACGGAGGTTATGTTCCTGCTTATTTGTATGCAGCATCGGTTCACCTCGAGGAAGAGTCCTTTGAAGAAGCTAAGTCGTACATTGATCTGGGTTTAATGCTCGATGCACAAAACCTTCAGTTAATTTTCTATAAAGGCATTGTACTGGTTGAAACCGGTAATCAGGATGAGGGCTGCAGGTTGTTGAACAAAGCCTTCTATGGTGGTATTGATGATGCCAGCGATTATTTGGTGGAATACTGTTATCCGAAAGAAGAATAATCGGGTTAAACGGATTTTTAAAGACATTGGATTTTACCGGAAATGGATAACCCGGTCCGGTCCAATAAATACCCGTAATCCGCTTGCCCGCTGCGCATGCCCTGTTATTTTTGCAAATGCCTGAGCAAATTCTGATACTCGATTTTGGTTCACAATACACCCAGTTAATAGCCCGCAGGGTGCGCGAACTTAATGTGTACTGCGAAATCCATCCGTTTAATAAGATCCCTGAAATCACGTCTTCCATTAAAGGAATAATTCTGTCAGGCAGCCCTTGTTCCGTACGTGATCAGAATGCTCCGGATGTGGAATTAAGCGTGTTCAAAGGTTTACCGGTTTTAGGTGTTTGTTACGGGGCACAATTGATAGCACAAAAAAGTGGTGGCTCAGTTTTACCCTCTCAAATTCGTGAATACGGCCGCGCCAGGCTTACAACGGTAGACCATCATGCCGAACTTCTTAAGGAAATTTCAATCGACACCCAGGTATGGATGTCGCACAGCGATACCATCGCCCAGGTACCCGATTCTTTTGAGGTGATTGCCAGCACACCCTCCGTTCGGGTTGCAGCATACCATGTTAAGAACTCCAATACGTATGGTATTCAGTTTCATCCGGAAGTCACACATACTGTAGAAGGCAAGAATCTCTTGCGGAATTTTGTTGTTCACATTTGTAAGTGTTCGCAAGACTGGACCCCGGATCAATTCATCGAAACTACGGTAGCCGAATTAAAGGCAAGATTGGGTGATGATAAAGTGGTTATGGCCCTTTCGGGCGGTGTTGACTCCACGGTAGCCGCTACCTTGATTCATAAAGCCATCGGTAAAAACCTGCATTGCATTTTTGTTGATAATGGGTTGTTACGAAAGAATGAGTTTGAGCAGGTACTGGATTCTTATCAGCACATGGGATTGAATATAAAAGGAGTTGATGCTAAACAACGGTTTTACAATTCGCTGCTGGGTTTGAGTGATCCGGAGGCTAAGCGAAAGGCCATTGGTAAAACCTTTATTGATGTGTTTGATGAAGAAGCCCACCGCATCAGTGATGTGAAATGGCTAGGCCAGGGTACCATCTATCCGGATGTGATTGAATCGGTTTCAGTTAAGGGTCCATCGGCTACGATTAAGTCGCATCATAACGTTGGCGGATTGCCTGAGAAGATGAAAATGAAAGTAGTAGAACCGTTAAATACTTTATTTAAAGATGAAGTACGAACGGTTGGCAAAACACTGGGTATAGATCCTTCGATATTGGGTCGTCATCCGTTTCCGGGTCCTGGTCTTGGTATACGCATACTGGGCGAAATCACAGCAGATAAAGTGAAAATATTGCAGGAAGTTGATGCGTTATTTATCCAGGGATTGAAGCAACACGGTTTGTACGATAAAGTTTGGCAGGCTGGAACGGTATTACTACCGGTTCATTCTGTAGGTGTAATGGGTGATGAACGTACCTATGAACAAGTAGTGGCTCTGCGTGCTGTAACCAGTACCGATGGCATGACTGCAGATTGGGTTCATTTGCCGTATGAATTTCTTGCAGAAATTTCCAGCGATATTATCAATAAAGTAAAAGGCGTTAACCGTGTGGTCTACGATATTAGTTCCAAGCCACCGGCAACCATTGAATGGGAATAGTTGGCTTGTTGGAAGAATTTGCATTCAAATGTACGCTCCGGTTCTTGAATCATGAACGTTGAAAAAATGGCAATGAATTTCAGGATTACAGCTTTGTTTATGTTGATATCAACCCTGGGCGTGGCCCAGGTAAACTATCAGCAACAATACACCAATGCGAAAAACTTATTCAAGGAAGGTAAATACAACCTTGCCATGGAAAGTTTCAAGGCAATTATTCCGTACGATAAAAACAATACCTTTTCTGAATACGCTTCATTTTACTATTCCATCAGTGCCTATAACCAGGGATATAAATCGGTTGCTCGTGATATGTTCAACCAGATTAAGCAGCTATACCCAGCCTGGGATCAACTCAATGAAGTAAACCTGTGGCTGGCCAGAATACATTTTGAGAATAAGGAATATTTCCAGGCGTTGAATGTCCTGCAGTCCATTCGCGATCAAAAATTGGAAACGGATATTAATGCTCTTAAACGTTTCGGATTTTCCGGAGTTGAGGATGTTGATCTTCTGAAGCGATTGCATGAAGATTACCCGAAAGATGCCATTATCGGTGAACGGCTGGCCGCTGTTCTTGCCAACGATATCAATTCAGAGGCTGATAAGGAATTACTGGAAAAGCTTATTACAACATTTAAGTTGAAGCGGGATGAGTACATCGAAGCAACTCCGGAAACCGTATATAAGGATACATACAGTGTTTCGTTGCTTTTTCCTTTCCTGGTAAATTCGCTGGACCCTTCTCCGTCAAGAAAGCGGAATCAGTTCGTACTTGATTTGTATGAAGGAATGAAATTGGCAGTTGATACGCTGGCCAAACAAGGTATTAAAATCAGCTTACGGGCATATGATACGGAACGAAATCCAGACAAGATAAAATCCATTCTTGGTCGTGATGAATTAAAGGCAACTGATCTGATTGTGGGGCCTTTGTTTCAGGAGGAGAATGCCCTGGTCCAGGACTTCTCCCGGTTGTACAGGATCAATTTGTTCAATCCGGTTTCCAATAATTTTGATCTTGTACGCGAGAACCCATATGGATTTTTATTTCAGCCTTCCCTTGAAACATTGGGTGAGCAATCGGCATACATGCTCGACCGGCAGTTGACCAATAAAAAGTGCATGATCTTTTTGGGGGATACCCGCAGGGATTCTACACTGGCGATGAGTTTTATAGAAGCTGCCAAAGCAACGAACCTGAAAATAATCCAGATTGAAAAGTTTTCCAGGGAATCGTCAGGCCGCATCCTTTCCATTCTGGCCACACCAACGGAGTACGATGAGTTCAAGTATCCGAAACAATTCACCTTGCCTAAGGACAGCCTGGGTTGTGTATTTGTTGCTTCTGATGATCCATTGATCTATTCTAAAGTGATCAGCAGCGTAACAACCCGCGGTGATGGGGTTACCATTGTTGGAAACGAGACCTGGCTGGATCAAACAACTGACTATGAGAAATTTCAGTCACTGAATATTTTGATGACTGCCCCAACGTTTACTTACACCGACCGGCCGGCCTATGTTGCATTTCAGAAAAAGTTTATTCGCACCCATGGACGAACCCCCGGCATTGCCAGTCAGAATTACGCTAAGATCGGGTATGATTTTATGTTGTTTGCCGGCACAATGTTAAAAAAGCACGGTGTTTATTTTCAGAATGGATTTTCACGAGGAATTATTCCGGGATTTCTGTTTTTCGGATATGA
>JALOMY010000103.1 GCA_025455225.1 Cyclobacteriaceae bacterium
GACCGGTTTAGCACCGGCCAGACTGATAACTTCTGATGATGGGATGCAACCAAATGCGGGTGTAATCACCTCGTCACCAGGACCTATTTGGAGAGATTTCAGAATAATAAAGAGTGAATCGGTACCGTTTCCAGTTCCGATACAATGGTTTACGTGAAGCAGATTACTAAAAGCCAATTCAAAATTTCTGACAGGATCACCCCCGATAAATTGTCCGCCTTGAAATACACCGGCTAAAGCCCGATCAACTTCATCCTTAATGGATTCGTATTGCAGCTTAAGATTATTGAACGGAATTTTCACCTGACAGCGTTACGGTTTACTTCGTTGTGTATAAAATTAACAACGAAGCGGAGTATTCTATCCGGCTTTCCTGATTTTCTGTTCCCATGCCCAGGCATGTTTCAAGGCATCTTCAAGAGAGTATTTTGCCTGCCAGTTGAGTGCTTCATTGGCGCGGCTGGGGTCCGCATAAACCTTTTCTATATCACCGGGTCTCCTGGGTCCAATTACGAAGGGTAGTTTTACTCCCGTAGTGCGGATAAATGTATTGACCAGTTCAAGTACCGAAACACCTTTTCCGGTGCCAACATTGAACACATCATATAACCGGTTATGCTTGTCGCGAAGTAAATATTCAAGGGCTTTAACATGCACCAAAGCGAGGTCAACAACATGGATAAAATCCCGGACGCAAGAGCCATCAGGTGTGTTATAATCATTTCCAAATACCGTCAGCTTTTTGCGAACCCCTGCTGCTGTCTGGGTAACGTAAGGCACCAGGTTGTTGGGAATTCCAATAGGAAGTTCGCCCATCAGCGCACTCGGGTGCGCCCCGATCGGATTGAAATAACGCAATGAAACAATCCGGAAACCGGTCGGGTAAACGTCTTCTAAAATCCGTTCACAAATTTGTTTGGTTGCTCCATAAGGAGATTCTGCCCTCTTGAAGGGTGCACTTTCTGTTACCGGTATGGTATCGGGCTGGCCGTATACCGTACAGGAAGAGGAGAAAATAAAATCCGTTACCTGGTTTTCGCGCATTGCATCCAGTACGGTCATTAAAGATCCTAGATTATTCTGATGGTATTCAAGAGGCTTTTCAACGGACTCGCCCACCGCTTTAGAGGCAGCGAAATGCATGACGCACTGAATGGGTCCTTGTGTTTTGAATACCTGGTTCAGAAACGATTTATCGCGACAGTCACCTTTGTGAAAATTGGGCTTCTTGCCAGTAATTTTTTCGATTCCTTCCAGAAGGGTGGTGTCACTGGCAGAGAGGTTATCCACGATTACCGGCTCAAATCCGGCAGAAATCAATTCAACAACGGTGTGCGAACCAATATATCCTGCTCCACCGGTTACAAGTATTTTTTTGGATGTGTTCATTTAAAGTCTTGAAGTTGCGAATCCTTTTTCCAGAAATCCTTTTACATCATAAACGATGGTATTATGATTTCGCAAGTCATTCCAATTGAGATTTTTGAATTCGTTATGGCCGACTGCCAGAATAATAGCATTGTATTTTTTGTTAATCCGATCGATTAAGGGGAATCCATATTCATGTTTTACCTCTTCGCTGTCGGCTTGCGGATCATAAACATCCACCCGGGTTCCGTAACTTTTTAATTCGCGAATAACATCAACGACTTTGCTGTTACGTATATCCGGGCAATTTTCTTTAAACGTAATGCCAAGCACCAGAACATCGCTGCCAAAAATGGGCAACTGGTTATTAGCCATTAATTTGATAACGTTGCCGGCAATTACTGAACCCATATTGTCATTAATCCTTCTTCCGGCCAGGATAACTTCCGGGTGATAGCCCAGGCTCTCGGCTTTATAGGTCAGGTAGTAAGGGTCAACACCAATGCAATGTCCGCCTACCAAACCCGGACGAAACGGTAAGAAATTCCATTTTGTGCCGGCTGCTTCCAATACCTCATGGGTGTCAATTCCCATTTTATCAAAGATCAGGGCGAGTTCATTCACAAAGGCTATGTTAATGTCGCGCTGGGCATTTTCAATTACTTTGGCAGCTTCAGCCACGCGAATGGAAGAAGCTTTATGAGTTCCGGCTGTTATGATTTTCTTGTAGAGTTGATCCACTTTCTCGGCAACTTCAGGTGTGCTTCCGCTGGTTACTTTTTTAATAGTTGTAACCCGATGAAGTTTATCGCCCGGATTGATACGTTCGGGTGAATACCCGCAAAAGAAATCAATGTTGTATTTCAGCCCGCTAACTTTTTCAATCACGGGTACACAATCTTCTTCTGTGCAACCCGGGTATACCGTAGATTCATAGATTACGATATCGCCTTTCTTAATAACCGATCCAACGGTCTTGCTAGCGCTGATCAAAGGTTTCAAATCCGGTTTGCGATATTCATCTACCGGAGTAGGTACTGTAACAATAAAATAGTTAACGGATTTCAGATCATTCGGATCATAGCTGAAGGAAAGGTGCGTGGCCGAAAGTAGTTCGTGATCTTCTACTTCACGGGTGCGATCGTGTCCACCCCGTAATTCCTGTATGCGTTCCTTATTGATGTCAAAACCGACTACTTCAATAACTTTTCCAAATTCAACGGCCAATGGAAGCCCCACATATCCAAGTCCTATGATTCCAATCTTGTCCATAGCAATCGTCAGTCAATTCAGGATTTGATGTTGTAATATTCGCGGTACCAATCTACAAAATGCCCGATACCTTCTTCAATAGTGGTTTCCGGCTTGAACCCTACATCTCGTGTCAGGTCGTCAATATCTGCGAAGGTTGCAGGCACATCTCCTTCCTGGATCGGTAGCATGTTTTTAACGGCTTTTTTCCCCAGTTTATCCTCCAGCACAGAAATAAAATGCATGAGCTCTACTGGTTTGTTGTTACCGATATTATAGATTTTATAGGGTGCGAAACTAGTGGCAGGATCAGGCTGATTGCCATTCCAGTTTGTGTTGGGTTGAGGAATATTAGGTATGATCCGAACAATTCCTTCTACGATGTCATCGATATAGGTGAAGTCGCGCCTCATTTTGCCATGATTATAGACATCGATGGGTTTGCCTTCCAGGATGGCTTTCGTAAAAATAAATAAGGCCATGTCCGGCCTTCCGTAGGATCCGTACACGGTAAAAAAACGAAGCCCGGTTGTAGGCAGGTTAAACAAGGCCGAATACGTGTGGGCCATTAGTTCATTGGATTTTTTCGATGCCGCGTAAAGTGATATCGGGTGGTCAACATTATGGTGTACGGAAAAAGGCATCTTCGTATTGGCACCATAAACCGAACTTGACGAGGCATAAATCAAGTGCTTAACTTGATTGTGCCGGCAAGCTTCAAGAATATTTAAAAATCCGTGAAGGTTGCTTTCCAGGTAGGCATAAGGATTAATTAATGAATAGCGAACGCCTGCCTGAGCAGCCAGGTTAACTACATAGTCGAATTGCTGATCTGAAAAGAGGTTGAAAATACCTTCCTTATTGGTAAGGTCTGTTTGCTGAAAGGAAAAGCCGGGTGCCTTCAACAGGATATCCAAACGGCTTTTTTTCAACCCAACATCGTAATAGTCGTTGAGGTTATCCAATCCCACCACCTGGTATCCTTCCTTACAAAGTCTTTTGCTTAAATGAAATCCGATAAATCCGGCTGCACCGGTAACCAAGACGCGTTGAGGTTTACTCATTACAATTCAATAAAAAGATAGCAAAACTAATAATTTATTCAGTTTTCAAGGAAGTGGGAAACAACTAATAACCTCGATGGAATAGTTTAATTTAGAGCGTGTTTTTTTGAGATGTGTAAATGCTTCCCTTGTAGTTGAATGCAACTGTAATCATAGCGTTAATCCGGAAGGAGTTCCTGCTTGAGCTCCGCAGGAAATCCGTTATTGCTGGTTTGGGTTTATACCTGTTCAGCCTGATTTTTATTTGCTATCTCACGTTTAGTCTTAAAGCTAACTCAATCACTCCAGCTACATGGTCAGCCTTGTTCTGGCTCACTATGTTATTTTCGGTTGTGAATAGTGTTGCTAAAAGTTTTATTGGTGAGAAGCGGGGTGTTTTTATTTACTTATACACAATTGCCAGTCCGCAGCAGATCATCGTGGCCAAGATTCTGTACAATACATTATTGTGCTGGCTGATCACCCTGGCAGGATACCTGCTCTTCTCGGTTTTCATTTTTAATCCGGTACAGGATAACCTGGTCTTTTTCGGTGCTCTATTTCTTGCATCGATTGGATTTTCAACTACCCTGAGCCTGATATCGGGTATTGCGTCCAAAGCCAATAACAGTAATGTATTGATGGCAGTATTGAGTTTCCCTGTTGTTATATCGGTTCTGCTTATGGCTATACGGGCAACTAAAAATTCGTTGGATGGTCTTGATCGTTCAGCCAGCACCGATGAGTTATTGAACCTCCTGGCAATTAATTGTATTGCAGGGGCGCTCGGTTACATCCTGTTCCCGTATATTTGGCGAAGTTAAATCAGGCCGCAATCCGGATGCTAAGTAAAGAAGGTCATCATAAGTTTAACGGACCGCAATGAAGAGCTGGCTAAAAATTTTGGGTATTGTATTGTTGCTCTATGTCCATACAGCAGGTCTGTTGATGGATGTGCCCCGCCTTGCGATTTTAAACGAAACTGTCCGCGCACTTTATTTCCATGTACCCATGTGGTTTGGAATGGTGCTGTTATATATGCTATCGGTTTATTATTCCATACACTATCTCCGAAAGCCAAACCCGGATACCGATAGTAAATCCGTAGCGTATGCTCATGTTGGCACTGCGTTCGGGATTCTGGGGATTATAACCGGCATGTTGTGGGCCAATTATACCTGGGGCTCGCCCTGGCATGGCGATCCTAAACAAAATGGTGCAGCCATTGCCTTGTTGGTCTATCTGGCATATTTTGTATTACGGGGTTCTCTCGAGAATGAAGAACAGCGGGCGCGATTGAGTGCGGTGTATAATATTTTCGCTTTCGCAGCGATGATACCCCTCATCTTCATAATCCCGCGGTTAACGGATAGCATGCATCCCGGTAGCGGAGGCAATCCGGGTTTTAATGCCTATGATTTGGATAGCCGCATGCGCCTGGTGTTTTACCCGGCCGTTATTGGCTGGTTCATTATCGGGTTGTGGATTGCCTCGTTAAGAATACGGATTAAACGCATCGAAGAAAAACTTGACTATAATCCATCATGAAACTGCATCAATTCTCTGGGCTGATAGCCGGTTTATTTTTCTTCTTTTTAACGTTTGCGCCAGTATATGCCCGTCAAGAGGTTGAAATGGCCGACACCATGCGTTCTGAGGGTAAGATCTATGTCATTGTTGGCATCATTCTGATTGTTCTGATTGGCCTGATCGCCTACCTGTATCTCCTGGATAAAAAAATCAAAAAAATTGAAGACAAGCTGAAATAAGGTCTTTTTCAATGCTTTTAGTCTAGCAGAAAGCACTGGTATTAAGCTGTTTTTGAGTTAATTTTGGGCGATAGTCAAGAGGGGTTTGTATTCATGAAAAAGACACACATTTTTATCATTATCATAATCGCAGTTGCTGTAGCGATCATCGTTTCATCGACAAGCGAAGCCAGTACGTATGTTACGTTTTCAGAAGCTTATCAATTGGCTTCAAACGGTAGTTCAAAAAGTATTCATGTAGTTGGTCAATTAAAGAAAGACCACGCAGGACGCGTAGTTGGTATTGAACCGGGTGCAGATAAAGTATCTTTTTCTTTCATGATGATTGACGAAGAGGGGAAGGAGCAACAAGTGTTTTATAATCAACCCATGCCACAGGATTTTACCCGTTCTGAAAAAGTTGTGGTAATCGGTAATTACCGTGGCGAAAATTTTTATGCAGAGAAGATACTGCTTAAGTGCCCGTCAAAATATCAGGAAACGGAACTTAATGCCCGTGTATAACTCTCCCATACTTCATTCTTACTAAGTATTCAGCGCATGCTTCATTATTTTATTGGCAACCTCGGCCACTTCTTTGTTATTGTTTCCTTTGTTTCGGCTCTTGCGGCAACATATTCCTATTTCAAAGCAACCGTAACCGATGATCCGGTTCGTAAAGAAGGATGGAATCAAAACGGCAAATTCAGCTTTTATGTTCATGCCCTTGCTGTTATGGGTATTGTAATTACCCTTTTTCTCATCATCAAGAACCATTATTTTGAATACCATTACGCGTACAGCCACTCCGATAAGAAACTTCCCGGGTATTACTTAGTGTCTACTTTCTGGAATGGCCAGGAAGGAAGTTTCCTTCTGTGGATGTTCTGGCATGCTGTGTTAGGTATTGTAATCATTTTCACGAACCGGTTTTGGGAGGCACCGGTTATGTCAATTTTTTCGGTGGTTCAGGCATTTTTAGCCTCCATGATTCTGGGAGTGGTGATACCCGGTTTGGAATTGAAAATTGGCAGCTCACCTTTTATACTGCTCCGCGATGCCATGCCTGATCCCATTTTTAAAGTTCAACCTGATTTTATTCCTCAGGATGGTGTGGGTTTGAATCCCTTGCTTCAGAATTATTGGATGGTAATACACCCACCAACCTTGTTTTTGGGATTTGCCGCTACGCTTGTACCCTTTTCTTTCGGAATTGCCGGGTTATGGTTAAAACGTTACCGGGAATGGATCAGACCTGCGTTGCCATGGTCAATCTTTGCAGGGGCTATTCTTGGATTGGGTATACTCATGGGGGGTTATTGGGCTTATGAAACCCTGAACTTTGGTGGATATTGGAACTGGGACCCTGTTGAGAACGCAGTCTATGTTCCCTGGCTTGTACTGATTGCTTCCATTCACACCATGATCACCTATAAGAACAGTGAAACTGCTCTAAAGGCGTCCTTCATTCTTGTAATTGCTGTTTTCATTTTAATACTTTATTCAACCTTCCTTACCCGAAGTGGTGTGTTGGGTGATGCTTCAGTTCATTCGTTTACCGATTTAGGTCTCTCCGGTCAATTATTGCTTTATCTTTTATTTTTCTTTTTGGTATCGGTTGTACTGGCTGTCATCCGTTGGAAAGAGATACCTACCAGCTCAAGGGAAGTGTCCACCTATTCAAGGGAATTCTGGATATTCATGGGCGCCACGGTTTTATGTCTGATGGGATTTCAGGTATTGGTTCCCACCTCTTTTCCTGCCTGGAATCAATTCGTGGTAGCACTGGGTGGCGAATCCAATCTTGCTATTCCAGGTGATCAGGTTACATACTTCTCTAAATTTCAGATCTGGTTTGCTATCGCGATCGGAATTCTATCTGCCGTGGGTCAGTTTTTCTGGTGGAAAAAGATCGATCGGCAGGAGATAAAGAACCAATTGTTTGTTCCTCTTATCCTGGCGTTGTTGCTTACGGTTGTCCTTGTTAATGTTGCCCGTGTTTACAATGTAGGTTATGCATTGCTACTTTTTGCCGGATTGTTTACGACTATATCGAATGCAAAAATTCTTTATGCAGTAGTAAAAACAAACCCGGGCTTGTCCGGAGGTGCCGTTGCACACATAGGTATAGGGCTGATGTTGGTGGGCGTTTTGTTTTCTTCAGGATACTCTACGGTTGTGTCTTTGAATAATACAGGCATGTTAATATCCCGCTCCTTAAGCGAGGAGTTTAATCGTGAAAATCTTTTGTTGTTTGTGAATGAACCGCGCGAAATGGCCGGATACGAGATTGAGTACTTGGGGGAGCGCATAGAACCGCGTCATAAGTCGGGGTACATAAATAAAAGTGATGTAGAATATACCGATGACCCCTATACCGTTATTGCCAAGAAGGACTTGGAATTTAAAGGCAAAAAATTGTATTCAGCCGGTGAGCGATTTGAGATCTATCCGGAAAACACCTTTTATGAAATTGAATTCCGGAAAAATGGCAAGGTTGTTTTTGTGCAATATCCGCGCCTGCAGGTTAACCCCCGCTTTGGCAATATGGCATCTCCGGATATTAACCGGAAAGTATCTCTTGATCTTTACACGCACGTATCTGCACCAATGACGGAGGAAGCAAAGGAAGACTGGAGTGAAGCAGAGGAGATAAAAGTGAAGAGAACAGAACAGTTTTTTGCTAACGATTACGTTTCGTCCATTGAATCCATTGAGCGCATTTATGAAGTGGGCGGTCAGAAAATTGATTCTTCATTCGTAGCCATTCGTGCCTCCATCCTGGTACGTGGAGAACGACAGGAATATATTGCTCAACCTATTTTAATAATCGGTACCCAGTCGCGCGGAGGCATAATTCCAGGTATTATCCCTGAACTGGGATTAAAAATTTCCCTGATGAATGTTCATCCGCAAACCGATGAGATAACCCTGTCTGTCAGCACCCGGCAGAAAGATTGGGTGGTTATCAAAGCCCTTGAAAAGCCCCTGGTGAATATATTGTGGATCGGAACCCTGGTACTGATGACCGGTTTCACCCTTGCTATGGTTAGACGATTCAGGGAATTTCGCCTGATGAAAGCAAAAGGTCTTGAGTAATGCATTCCGGCAGTATCTCGACATACCACAAGGCATAACCTTATCCTTGCACACTGGTTTCATCAGCTATACAACTGACTTCTCGATCAGCCCTTGTTATTTAACCGGCACTTTGTAATACGTAATTGTATGAATGATTTCTATGTTATTCCATAAAGTAAAAAAGGCCCGGTAAAGGGCCTTTCTTTTTGCAAGCAGATTGGAGTAATTAATATTTAGCGTTAAATCTTCCGTAAAGAAGATAAATTCCAACACCAAT
>JALOMY010000104.1 GCA_025455225.1 Cyclobacteriaceae bacterium
CCAGGAAGCCAAGCATAAAAACCGAAACCGAAAAGAGAATGAAATTTCTTGACCGGTCGGTATGATGAATCCACAACAGGAAGGCACTTACCATCAGGTTAAACGGAGTTAACAACCGGAAGTACTCCTGTACCGGTGATAACAAGCCTGCAATACCTACCAGGTGCATGGAAATTAATAGGTGAAGCGAGTACGCATGCAACCAACTGGAAACTCCCCGATAAATCCGTGCAATCATGAACGTTAAACAACGGGAAGCCGAAAGTGTTTCCCTATTATTTCGGCCGTAATCCGGGCCGATTGCAGGCACAACGGTATTCCACCTCCGGGGTGAACGCTACCTCCGCAGAAATATAAATTCCGGATTGACCGGGAATCGTTGGTGTGGCGAAGAAAGGCTGCATACCGGTTGTTGGAGCTGGTTCCATACAAGGATCCCTGGTAGGAATAGGTTTTGGTCTGAATGCTTCGTGGATCCAATATGGATTCATTCTCAATCAGGTCAGCCAGATTGACGTTAAGGGCTCGGCTGATTTTGCGAATGATATTAACTCGTGATCTTTCAATAATTTCATCCCAATCCTGGCCTTCATCCGGTGGTACATTAATCATTACGAACCAGTTTTCACATCCGTCCGGTGCATCCGAAGGAACGTATTTGGAGGTAATGTTAATGTAGACCGTTGGATCATCATCCACATCTTTCAGCTGGAATAACGTTTTGAATTCCTTTTGATAATCGGAACTAAAGAAAATGTTATGAAGATCAAGTTCAGTGAATTGCTTTCGTATTCCCCAGTAATAAATCAAGGCTGAACTGGATCGTTCCTGTCTCAGTTTTCGCTCAGGTGCCGGAATATCCTTCAGCAACTTCCGGTACGTAAAAAAGACATCCATATTGCTCACCACCAGGTCAGCCTCATGGAAGTTACCGTTTGTCCAAACACCGGTTGCTTTTCCATCTTTAACGGCAATCGAATCAACCGGAGCGTTGTATTGAATTTCGATTCCCTGATCAATTGCCAGCCTAACCAGGGATTGCGTTATGGTATGCATTCCCCCTTCCGGCAAGAACGTACCCACATTAAATTCAAGATGGGGAATCGTGGATAAAATACCCGGAGCCCGGTAAGGGTCGGAGCCATTGTAGGTGGCATACCGGTTGAATAACTGGATCAGCCGATGATCCTGAATATGCTTTTTGTTGAACTTATCAAGGGATGAAAACAAACCCATTTTCGGAATCTTCGGTAATGCACGCACTACGGATGAAGATGCCCAGGTGCCGAAACGATTCAGGGGTTTTTCAAGGAAGATCTTTCCTACTGAATTATACAATTCACCGGAAAGCGATAAATACTTCTCTACTACTTTTCCGTTAACTCCCAATTGCGATGACACTTCGCTGGAAAATCGTTTGGCATCCGCATAGGCGGTTAAGCGTTTGCCATCTTCAAAGAAATAATGACAAGCTGTATCTAATTTTTGGTATTGATAGTAATCCCTTGGATTTCGACCGGTTGCATGAAAAACGTCATCGAGAAAGGCTGGCATGGTAAACAGGGACGGTCCGGCATCAAACCGGTAATTGCCCTGCTGAAAGGCTGTTAACTTTCCCCCCGGATAACTATTGGCTTCGAAAACAATGACCTGGAACCCGGAAGCCTGAAGCCGGTTGGCAGTCGCCAGGCCTGCAATTCCGCTTCCAATCACAATAGCTTTCATTGCTTTGTAGAACAGGCATCCGCTTAAAATGTTCTCTGGTAATAGTCAGTTCCGGTTGCCGGATAAATCCATAATTTGGTGCTGAAAAACAAATAATTTGTAGTTTAGCACTCCTTTAAACAGATCTATATGGTATTCGATTTAGACATGATCAAGGCAGTTTATAAAGCGCTGCCCGGCCGCTCTACGCTCACCTGCATGAAGAGCAAGGCGTTGAGAATTTCGGGCGGGGTAAGTCGTACGTAAATTTCTCCCCCGACCGAGTAGCCATGCAGGATGCTACAGCTCAGATGGCCCTGCTTCAGTTTATGTCTGCCGGAATACCTAAAGTAAGGGTTCCCTCAACCGTTCATTGCGACCACCTGATCTTAGCTAAAAACGGTGCTGCCCAGGATCTCAAAGATTCATTGTCGACCAGCGGTGAAGTGTTCAGCTTCCTGGAATCCGTATCCAATAAATATGGAATTGGTTTCTGGAAACCCGGTGCCGGTATCATCCACCAGGTTGTGCTGGAAAACTATGGTTTTCCGGGCGGTATGATGATTGGAACCGACTCCCATACGGTAAATGCGGGAGGTCTCGGTATGGTAGCCATTGGTGTGGGCGGTGCAGATGCAGTGGATGTAATGGCAGGAATGCCGTGGGAATTGAAGTGGCCGAAACTGATTGGCGTTAAACTGACCGGTAAGTTAAGCGGTTGGACTTCTGCTAAAGATGTCATCTTAAAAGTTGCTGGTATTCTGACTGTTAAAGGTGGTACCGGAGCAATTGTTGAATACTTTGGACCAGGTGCGTTAACCCTTTCCTGTACCGGAAAAGGAACCATCTGTAATATGGGCGCTGAAATTGGGGCAACAACTTCAACCTTCGGTTATGATGAAAAGATGGCCGAGTACCTGAGAGGAACAGGGCGCAAAGAAGTGGCGGCATTGGCTGATTCAGTGAAAGAGCACCTGACCGGAGATCCGGAAGTGTATGCTAATCCGGAAGAATTCTTTGATCAGGTAATTGAGATCGATCTATCCACGCTTGAACCCCATGTAAATGGTCCCTTCACACCCGACCGTGCAATCCCTATTTCTAAGTTTGCCGAAGAGGTGGTAAAGAACGGATGGCCGAAAGAACTTGAAGTCGGTTTGATCGGATCGTGTACCAACTCATCCTACGAAGACATTACCCGATCGGCTTCTCTGGCCAAGCAGGCCGTAGATAAAAAACTGAAAGCTAAAGCTGAGTTTACCATAACCCCGGGTTCGGAACAGGTTCGTTATACAGTAGAGCGTGACGGATACCTTGGAGTGTTCGAGAAAATGGGAGGTGTAGTGCTTGCCAATGCCTGCGGTCCGTGTATCGGTCAATGGGCACGTCACACCAACGATCCAAACCGGAAGAACTCCATTATCACCTCCTTCAACCGGAACTTTGCCAAACGTAACGATGGCAACCCCAATACGCATGCTTTTGTGGCTTCTCCGGAAATAACCACAGCCTTTGCAATTGCTGGTGATCTCACTTTTAACCCGCTCACTGACTCCTTAATCAATGAAGACGGGCAGCCGGTGAAACTGGATGAGCCTAAAGGTGTAGAATTCCCGCCACAGGGATTTGATGTGGAGGATGCAGGATATATTGAACCAGCCAAAGACGGAAGCAAAGTTCAGGTTAAAATTGACCCCAATTCCAACCGACTTCAAGCTTTAAGTCCTTTTACGCCTTGGGATGGTAAAAACCTGACTGGCATGAAGTTATTGATAAAGGCTAAAGGAAAATGTACAACTGATCACATTTCCATGGCAGGCCCCTGGCTGAGGTTCCGCGGGCACCTCGATAACATTTCGAACAATACCCTGACCGGTGCGGTGAATTACTTCAACGAAAAGACCGACAGCGTTAAAAACCAGCTAACCGGTGAATACGGTCCGGTACCCGCTACGCAAAGGGCTTATAAGGCAAAGGGAATCCCCACCCTGGTTGTAGGCGATCACAACTATGGAGAAGGATCCTCCCGTGAGCATGCAGCCATGCAACCCCGTCACCTGGGTATCCGCGTTATACTGGTAAAATCGTTTGCCCGGATTCATGAAACAAACCTGAAAAAGCAGGGCATGCTGGCGTTGACTTTCGCTAACGAAGCCGACTATGATAAAATCCTTGAAGACGATTCGATTGATATTATTGACCTCACTTCATTCTCCCCTGAAAGGCCGTTAACCCTGGTATTGCGCCACGCGGACGGCACTTCGGATACCATCAAAGTGAATCATACCTATAATAAAGGTCAGATTGAATGGTTCAAAGCTGGCTCGGCCCTTAACCTGATGGCAAAGAAAACCAGTGCTCCTTCGAAAGCTGCGAAAGCAGTCAAAAAGGTGGCTAAAAAACCGGTTGTAAAAAAAGCAGCGAAGAAAAAAGCAGTTCCCAAACCTGTTAAAAAGACTTCCGCTAAACCATCTAAAAAGCAGGCAAAAAAGATTGTTAAGAAAGCCGTTAAGAAAATAGTAAAGGCTGCTAAGAAGGTTAAGAAAGCAGCAAAGAAAATCGTTACACGCAAACCCGTTAAGAAAACGGTTAAAAAGAAGGCGATTAAAAAGGGTAAGCGTTAAATTTTTACATCATCTATTAGTGTTAATAAAAAGCCGGCTTAAGCCGGCTTTTTATTTAGAGTTTAATTTCAAAACCTGCGGTTATAAACCGGGGTAATCCAACCCGGATACCTTCTGGTCTCCTTGTGGAGATATACCGTTCATCAGTCAGGTTCTTAACCGAGAGATTTAACTGGGCGTTTATCCTGGGTATACGATGATACAGTGTTGCGTCTAACACGTTATAATGCGGCATTTGTCCGATGCGTCCATTATTAGAAGGAACAACCGTATTTAATTCATCAGTAAATTGATTTCCCACATAGGTATACGTAAACCTTAATCCTGTACCAAATGAAGACTCAACATTTAAAGCTGTCGAAAGGGTAAGCTCTGGCGCATAGGGTAACCGGTTTCCATTGACATTAACTTCTTCATCTCCATTGTTAACCAACCGATCGGCATTGTATTCTGCCTGTGTATAGGTGCCATTAATATCCAATGCTATCAGCCATCCCGTTCCCAACAATTCATTACTATTCATATTGACAGCAGCTTCTACCCCTCGATGTAACGTTCTGCCGGCATTGGTAACACCGAAGCCAGAGCCACCTATCGATTGTGATGAAGGAATGATCTGGTTGTCAAAATCCATATGGAACCAGGTTAATTCAGCATATAATCCTCGCATCAACTGGCTTCGTAATCCTAATTCCATATTCCAGCTGGTTTCAGCCTCCAGTTCAAGCACCGGATTTTCCAGGCTGAAGTCAATGGCATCTTTTACCCTCGGAGGTGCATAACCCCGGTGTATGCCAGTAAAAAAGTTCAGCTTTGTATTGGGGCGAAAGTTAAGTCCGATACCGGGGATTAATTCACGAACCGAATTTTCCGCGACTTCATTAACATCAGTACTAGCTTCGCGAAGAATTTCTCGCTGGTATTTATAAAACTCGGCACGCAATCCGGGGGAAACATCCCATTTAGACGACAGCGAAATCTTGTCTAAAAAGTACAGCGCTATTGCACTGCCGGTTCGTATCTCATCACTTACCAGGGCACCTGACTTGGCAGTTGCCGTTGAACCATTAATCCGTTGTTCATACGCACGTTCATATAAATATCGATAACCAGCTGTTAATGTGTTGTTTATTGATCCAATTTGAAATTGATAATTAATCTTCTGTTCCCATCCCAAAACTTCAAATTGACGATCTCGGTTTCCTGTACGATTACGAAGATAGATTGCACCTCCCGCAACACTTTCGTCACCCCAAACAACACCCGTCCAATCGGCTGGTGGTGGATTTAATACTCCATCGGTATACGAATTATAAACATAGTCTTGTCTTCGCCAGTTGCGGGTTGTGGTATACCCATATAGCATGGATTGTAAAGTAAGATTCTGACTCAGGTGGGTTTGATGGGTAAAGCTCATGAGGTAACGGTCGACATCCAGTTCATCATTGGGCATAAGAACGGTATAATCATTACCTCCTATATCATACATGCGCTGGGTAAGACCTACATAGGTTGAATTCGAAACTTCACTGTATGCTCCCAGCTTAATGCCTAAGGTTGATTTATCGGATAAGGCCATTTTAAACTTGGCAGAAAAATCATTTACCCGAAACCGGGTCGGACCCATTTCATTCGCTTGTTTGCGGAGATAGTTCAACTGAATTCCGGTTTTATTAAATGTATTCCCATAACTGCCAAGCGCGCTGAGATAACCACCCTCACCTCCTTGTAACCGGAACCGGATTTGTTCATCTTCTGACGGATCGGCTGTTATATAATTGATCACTCCACCTATTGTTTGTGGCCCGTATAAGATCTGGCCACTTCCCTTCAGGACTTCCACCCCACTCATTCGATCCATGGCAGGCGTATAATACATTTCTGGTTCGCCATACGGATTTAAGGCTACCGGTATGCCATCCTCCATCATTAAAACATTACGGCTTCGGTCCGGATCAAGTCCCCGAATTCCAATATTTACCCTTAGACCGGCACCTTCCTCATCCACAACATTAAGCCCGGGAATTCTCCGGAATACTTCGTTTCCTGTAACCGGCTTTAAAAGCACTAATTCATTCTGATCCAGATACGATACCGATCCCGGGATCTTACTGAATAATTGATCGCGGGAACTGATAACATACACCTGCGATAACATCAGGGGATCTTCGTGCAGCGTTATGGATACTTGATTATCATTTCCGGTTCGTGCAGAGATTGTTTGTGAGGTAAACGCCAGGTGGGAAATACTTAAAACATACTCTCCTTCAGCTAAACCTTTCAGTTCAAATTGGCCATTATTATCCGTAGTGGTACCAAATGAAGTGCCTTGAATTTGAATATGAACTCCTTCAACAGGTATGCCCTGAACGGTTACTGCCTGACCTTTAATACTTGATTTGACTTGCGCCCAGGATACCAGAGAACTGAGTATAAGAAGAGTAAAATGTAGTTGACGGTACATACAGTTTATGATTTTGAATTATTTAGAATCATTTTAAAGAACGAACAAGACTAAACCTTCTTTAGAATTAATCCAAATAAGAATCCTTGATTTTTGTCAGGATTTCGAACTTTCATACCGCTTATGACCTTATCTTGCTAAAAAACCGAGATTATGAAGCAACAACTAGTAACACCTGCACGATCACTGACTAAAGAAACCGAGGATTTGCTGAACAAGCAGATTGTCATGGAAGGCAAGTCATCCGCGGCCTACCTGTCCATGGCATCGTGGTGTGAAACCAAAGGATATGAAACATCTGCCCAGTTCCTGTACAAGCATTCTGAAGAAGAGCGCATGCACATGTTAAAACTGATTCACTATGTGAACACAGCTGGCGGACATGCTTTTCAACCTGAAATCACCGGAATTAAACATGTTTTTAATTCCCTGCGCGAAGTTTTTGAAACCGTTCTTCATCATGAACTGGAGGTGACCAAATCGATTAATAGTATTGTTGATCACACTTTCCAGATCAAAGACTTTGCAACGTTTAACTTCCTGCAGTGGTATGTAATGGAACAGCGTGAAGAAGAAACCCTGGCCCGCAGAGCCGTAGAACTTTTCGACCTGATTGGCGAAGAAGGCGTTGGCTTGTGGATGATCGACCAGGAAATCGGGAAGCTGGAAGCTTATGCATCTAAAATGAACGGCAGCACTGAATAAATTCTAGAAGCTTTTTTCAACCATTTTAAAAACTCAGGGATGACCTGAGTTTTTTTATTTGCTTTTGATCCTCTATAAGTAGGATTAGATGACCAATCGTTTACTGCTGATTTTCAGTTAAATACATGTATCTATTTTGATTACCTGATTAATTAACTAACTTTCTTATTGTACTACCAACTAAACCGAAATTTTACTAACCAATTAATCCAATTAAAACGTATGCGTATGAAGAAAATTTACCTTCATTGTGCGGTCTGGCTATTGTTGCTGTTTTCAGCAAGTATGGTTCAGGCTCAGAACTATTCCGTTTCCGGTGTCGTACGAGACGCAAAAACCGGAGACGGAATGCCGGGTGTTAACGTGGTCATTAAGGGAACCACCTCCGGAACCATTACCGACAACCAGGGAAATTTTACCATTTCCCTGTCCACAAGCCCTGCTACCCTGGTAGCCTCTTTTGTGGGTTACCAGGAAGCGGAAGTTTCAGTAAGTACTTCCGTAACCAATGTTGTTATTCAAATGGAAGAAATGGCCATCAGTCTTGAAGAGGTGGTTATTTCCGGTTTGGCTACCACGGTTAAGAGATCAAACCTTGCCAATGCCGTTGTCAGTGTAGACGCGAAGGAATTGATGGGTTCAACGAATCCTCAAACCCTCGATTATGCCCTGTATGGTAAAATGACCGGGGTATCTATGAACTCCAACAGCGGTGCTCCAGGTGGTGGCGTCAACGTTAACTTTCGGGGTATTACAACCCTGGGTGCAGGTTCATCACAACCGCTGTACATCATTGATGGCGTTTACATGAACAACTCTTCCATTCGAAACGGCCGTACTGAAGCCAGTGGTGCCGGTGCCGGAACGGCCCTGGAAAACCAGGACGATGCCGCCAACCGGTTGGCCGACCTTAACCCGGATGATGTAGAGCGGGTTGAAGTTCTGAAAGGCCCTTCAGCAGCTGCCATTTATGGTACGCGTGCCAATGCGGGTGTTGTTATCATTACCACGAAAAAAGGAAAGAGCGGTAAAACCAACATTACCTTCAGCCAGGATTTAGGTGTTGCCCAAGGACAAAACATAAATTTCTATGAACCCTGGAACGAAGAAAAAATTGAATTCTATGAAACAGTTTACAAAGAAACACCTGAAAATATTCCGGGTGAAATTGCTGCTTTGAACCAGGCCATTGCCGAAGGTCGGAATTTTGACCTCGAAAAGGAAATGTACGGTGAGACGGGTTTCCTAACCAATACTCAGATCAGCATGACGGGTGGTGGTGAGAAAACCACGTTTTTCGTTTCTGCCGGATTACAGGATGAGGATGGTATTATTAAGAATACAGGTTTCAAACGCTACTCCATCCGTGCCAATGTAGACCACTCTATTTCTGACCGGATTAAGTTCACCCTGAATTCAAACTATATAAAGACCGATAACCAACGGGGTTTTACCGGCAACCAGAACAATACCGGTGGTAGTTTAGGCTATGCCATTGCCTATACCCGCTCCTACCGCGAACTTCTTCCGGATGATGAAGGCAATTACCCGGATAACCCGGATTTTAATGATAACCCATTTGCTATTCGCGACCTGGCTAAAAACGACCAGGTGGTTAACCGGTTCATTACTTCGTCTTCCTTAAGCATTGACCTGATCCGTCAGCCGGATTATGACTTAAAGTTTGTTGTTAACGGTGGTGTGGACTTCCTAGCCAGCAACACCAAGGTTTATATGCCCGAGATCTTACAACATCAGCGTGCATTGGCTAATCCTGGTGATGTGTTTTATGGAAACCAGAACGATTTGAATTCCAACATCCAGGGATTCCTGGTATTCAACGCTACTAAAGGAGCTACCAACTTCATTACCCAGGCTGGTATGGTTCAACTGAACCAAGATTCAAAATACCAGCTTATCCGCGGACAGGGACTCAGCGCAGGTCAAAGTAACCTGGCTTATGCCCAAGTGGTTTCAAATGTTTCCCAGATCAACCAAAAGACAACCGATGTTGGTATTTATGCCCAGCAGGAAGTGAACTGGCAAGACCGGTTGATCGGTACGGTTGGTGTTCGATTTGATAAATCCACGCTTAACCTTGACCAGGAAAAATACTATTCATTCTACAAAGCCTCCATGGCTGCTAATATTGCCAACTTCGATTTCTGGAATGTGGAAGCCATCAACCAGCTTAAATTCCGGGCGGCATTCGGTCAATCAGGTGGATTGCCATTATATGGAAGAACCTTTGTTTCCATGCAATCTCAATTGATTGGCGGGAATCTCGGTGTTCAGGTTGGTCCTCGTAGTGTAGATCCGAATCTGAAACCGGAAACGGCAAACGAACTTGAATTTGGAGTAGATGCCGGTTTGTTTAAGAACCGGCTTCAGTTGGAAGCATCGTATTACATTAAAAATGTTTCTGACCTGATTCTTGATCTGATCCCCGCAGAATCTACCGGTATAACGGCTATTGCAACCAATGGTGCAGAACTATCCAATAAGGGTATTGAACTGGCATTAGGTGGTACACCACTTATAACGAGAGGAGTTAATTGGTTTTCACGCTTATCCTGGTGGAGAAACCGGGCGGAGATTACTGATTTAATAATTCCACCTACAACAACCGGTGGATTTGGTTCAGCGCTTGGAACTTACATTCTGGCTGAAGGCTTTTCACCAACCGTTATTATAGGTACACCAGAAGATCCTGAAAACCCGCTGCCCGTTGCCGGTAATAAAGTTATTGGCGATCGCCAGGCCGACTTCGATATGTCGTGGTACAACACCATTACCTTCCTGAAGAATTTTGAGTTTTCATTCCTTGTTCATTGGAAAAAGGGCGGAGACAACATCAACCTTTCCGCATTGTTGTGGGATGATGGAGGTTCTACAGAAGGTTATTTAAGTGATCCTGAAAAAGGATTGAATCGCTTAGGCGCGTGGGCCGGTGGCGGACCTGCACCGGAAGTCTATGTTGAAGATGCCTCGTATTGG
>JALOMY010000105.1 GCA_025455225.1 Cyclobacteriaceae bacterium
GATTCAAGCTCTTTGGTAATGATCTCTTCCATGTTAATAAGCAATCATGTTAACCGGATCGACATAATCTTTACGCATGGGGTAACCTACCCAATCATCAGTGAGAAGTAATCTCCGTAAATCAGGATGATTATTGAAGACAATACCATACAAATCGAACACTTCACGCTCGTGCAATTCGGCTGTTCGCCAGATATCGCAAACCGTGTCGATTGACGGATTTTCCCGTGTAGTGATTTTAGCTTTCACCACCAGCATGTGATTCAGTGCAGTAGATTTTAAGTGATATACCACTTCCATATGCTGTGGCCAGTCCACACCAGTGAGGCAGAACAAATAATCGAATGAAGTTTGCGGATTGGATTTCAGTTCGGAAAGGAAGGGGTAGGCTTTATCGGAAGGGATGATGGCTTGCAGGTATTGCGATCCCTGGCTGATCTCCGCTTCAGGGATCCGTTTTAGAATGAATTCTTTCAGTGCTTCGTTGTCCATAGGTTTCAAGTTTGTCATCCTTTGACTTCCGAAAGCCATCGGAACAGAATGACATGTTGGTTTGTTACTCTTGGTCTGTGTCAACCCAGACCAGGGAGTGATTTCAAACAAAATCTTTCATCGGATCGCGCGGATCGGCAAGCGATTCACCACGGATCTTTTTCTGCAATTGCAGAATACCATACAATAAAGCCTCCGGTCGTGGCGGGCAGCCGGGCACATATACATCCACCGGAATGATATGATCCGCACCTTTCACCACCGAGTAGGTATTATAATAGAATGGTCCTCCTGAAGTAGCGCACGCGCCCATAGCGATGACGTACTTCGGGTCGGCCATCTGATCGTATAATCGTTTTAATACCGGGGCCATTTTATTCACAATGGTTCCGGCAATCACAATGAGGTCGGCTTGACGGGGGGTAGCACGGGCTACTTCGGTTCCGAAACGAGACCAGTCATGGCGGCTGGAACCCGTGGCCATCATTTCAATGGCGCAACAACTGGTTCCGAATACCAAAGGCCATAATGAATTGGAGCGCGCCCAGTTCACAACGCTGTCCAGCGAAGTAATCACAATATTACTTCCCGGACCGCGATGAATTTCTCCGGGGAAATCCTTGAGCAGTTCGGCATGCTGTTCCGGACTAATGGTATTTTGATTTACTCCCATTTCAGTGCTTTCTTTTTCCACGCATACAACAATCCTAAGCCTAGTACCAAAAAGAAAATCAGTATTTCAATAAAAGCAGCAAGGCCCACTTTCTTCATCACGACAGCCCAGGGAAAGATAAATACAGTTTCCACATCAAAGATCAGGAACAGGATGGCAAACAGGTAGTATCCTACTTTGAACTGAATCCATGCACTTCCCTGTGTTGGGATACCGCATTCGTAGGGTTCTTCCTTTTGTGGATTGACGGATTTGGGTGCCAGCAGGTTGGATACTAAAATTCCAACACCCACCATAACAACTCCGCCCAGAAAAAATATGATTAATGCTTCGCTGCTCATGCTGATTTATTTGATTTCCCAAACTTCGCCACTCTTCAATAAATCATCAACGGAGTGGTACTTCGATTTAGTCGTAATTTTTTCACGTTCTTCCTCCAGCGCTTCTTCATACGTTTTGGCCCGAACATTCCGGATGACGCCCAAGGCCATTGGAAAATGAGGAGGTGAAAGACGGGCCAGCATGAGATGCAATGTCGGATCTTCCGATTCAGCATCGTGAACCAGGATATCTTTTTCGGTTATCCCGTTTTCGCCTATCGTAACAACTTCTAATTTTAATCCATTGAGCCGCAATCCTTTTTTATTGTCTTTCCCGAACAACAAAGGTTGGCCGTGTTTAACATGTAATTGAAAATCATCACGGTTAACTTTATCGGTTACACCGGCATGGGCTCCATCATTGAAGATCACACAGTTTTGAAGTACTTCAACCAGGGATGTTCCTATGTGTTGGGCAGCGTGCACAAACATCTCCGTCATGAGTTTGGGATTGGTATCAATAGTACGGGCGTAGAAAGTACCCTGGGCACCAATAACAAGTTCACCAGCATGGAACGGCCGTTCAACCGAACCATAGGGCGTGGATTTGGTTACCAAACCCTGTGGTGAAGTGGGTGAGTACTGTCCTTTTGTCAAGCCATAGATCTCATTATTAAAGAGAATGATATTGATGTCTATGTTTCTTCGGATGGCATGAATAAAGTGGTTGCCGCCAATGGCCAGTGCATCACCATCGCCCTGTATTTCCCAAACGCTGAGTTTCGGATTGGCCAGTTTCACACCTGTAGCCACGGCAGGGCCCCTGCCATGAATGGTATGAAAACCAAAAGTATTCATGTAGTATGGAAAACGGGAAGCGCAGCCAATACCAGAAATAAATACAAAGTTTTCCCGGGGAATGCCTAATTGAGGTAGCGCATTGGTCATAGCTGAAAGTATGGCATAGTCACCACAGCCGGGACACCAGCGCACCATCTGGTCACTTTCGAAATCTTTCTTCGTTAAGGGGTTTGCCTGGGGTATATCAATAGTATTTTCCATACACAATTAGTCTTTTAAATGATCGATGAAAACTTCTTTCAGTTCAGTTACCAGGAACGGTTGCCCCTGAACTTTGGTATAGGATTGAATATTCATTCCCGGGAATTTACTTCTTAATAAGGAAGCAAACTGCCCCAGGTTTAATTCGCATACCAGTATCTTCGAATACCGCTCGAAGATTTCCTTCGTGTTTTTAGGAAGCGGGTTGATGTAGTTGAAGTGAACAAAATCAAGCTTCCGGTTAGAACGTTGCAGTTCGGTTACTGCCGTGCGCATGCCTCCAAAGGTACCGCCCCAACCAACCACCAGCAATTTGCCATCACCTTCGCCAATTACTTCCAGTTCCGGAATATAGTTAGCTACACGTTCTACTTTCTCAGCGCGTGTGCGAACCATTTTATCGTGGTTTAACGGATCGTACGATACGTTTCCGGTTTTCTCCTGTTTTTCCAATCCGCCTATGCGGTGTTCAAAACCAGGTGTTCCAGGTAAAGCCCATCCGCGAGCTAATGTTTCAACATCACGAACATAAGGATAGTAAGTTCCATTTTCTTTATGGGGCACCTTTATCGTAATGGGAGGGAGATCGGCTGTACTTGGAAATTTCCAGGGTTCTGATCCATTGGCAAGGTATCCATCAGTCAGCAGGATTACCGGGGTCATATGTTCAACCGCAATCTTGGCGGCCATGTAGGCATAATCAAAACAGTTTGCGGGTGTGCTTGCGGCAATTACAACAGCGGGGCTTTCACTGTTTCTTCCAAACACAGCAATGTTAATGTCGGCTTGTTCGGTTTTAGTAGGTAAACCGGTGGAAGGTCCTCCGCGCTGCACATCAACTACCACCAACGGTAACTCAGCCATTACTGCGAGGCCTATTGCTTCGCCTTTCAATGCAATACCCGGTCCGGATGAGGTAGTTACGCCCATCTGCCCGGCATAGCTGGCACCAATGGCAGAACAAACGGCTGCAATTTCATCTTCAGCCTGCATGGTTATTACCCCCAGGTTCTTATGGCGCGATAATTCGTGAAGAATATCAGAAGCCGGTGTGATGGGATACGATCCCAGGAAAAGTTTCCTGCCCATACGTTCTGCGGCAGCCATCAATCCCCAGGCGGTAGCTACGTTACCGGAGATGTGACGGTACAATCCTTTTTCAATTTGAGCGGGAGGTACTTTATACATGGCCGGAAGAGCCTCAATGGTTTCCGCATAATGGAAGCCTGCGTTAAGTGCCCGCTTGTTTCCTTCCGCCAGGGCCGGTGTTTTTTTGAATTTATCTTCGATGTACTTCTCGGTTTCTTTTAGGGAGCGGTCGAACAACCAATACATCATACCCAGGGCAAACATATTCTTCGATCGCATGATGCTCTTGTTATCAAGTTGGAGTCCTTCAAGAGCTGTTTTTGTCAGGGATGAAATCGGTGCTTCAACTACATTGTAATCCGCCAGGGTTCCATCTTCCAGGGGGTTGGTAACGAAACCTGCTTTTTCGATGTTGCGAAGTACGAAGGCGTCCAGGTCGACAACAATATTGCCACCCTTGCGCACAAACTTCAGGTTGGATTTCAACGCTGCCGGATTCATGGCCACTAAAACATCGGCTTCATCACCCGGAGTATAAATATCAATTTTCCCGATCTGTACCTGGAAACCAGATACACCTTCTACCGTTCCTTGCGGAGCACGTATTTCGGCCGGGTAGTCGGGGAACGTGGCCAGGTCATTACCCCAAAGGGCGGATGTAAAACTGAATTGCGAACCGGTAAGCTGCATTCCGTCACCGGAATCCCCGGCAAACCGGATCACCACTTTATCAAGCTCTTTCGTGGCTTTTTTACTGGGTATGATGGTCTCGCTCATGGACATGGAAATTTATATCACCTAATTTACTGTTCGGAAGCCAGATTAACTATGGCTTTTCAAAACAGGGTCAGTTTATATTTAATCATTACCTTCAGGTATGACTTAAATCACTTCGAGTGCTAAAATAAGTCACTTCCCATAACCGGGAATTCATTATCTGGGTTTTGCAATTTGAGGCAGAGCGTATGATAAAGATTCTGAATACACAGCAGATCAGGGAACTGGATCAATTCACCATTCAACACGAACCCGTTGCCTCCATTGATTTAATGGAAAGGGCATGCAAAGCCTTTTGTTCCTGGTTTACACGAACGGTTAAACCCGAGTGCCGGGTGGGCGTGGTGTGTGGTACCGGAAATAACGGGGGCGATGGTTTAGGTATAGCCCGGATACTAAGCGAGTGGAATTATTCAGTAAGCGTTTGGATTGTACGGGGAGGAGTAAAGGAATCAGCGGATTTTAAAACGAACCTCGAACGGTTACCCAAAACAATAGTGAAAGTCCACCTAACAGAAGGTGTTGATCCGCATGTCTTTGATGGTTTTGATGTGTTGATCGATGCTATTTTCGGATCGGGATTAACTCGTCCGGTAGAAGGAATTTATAAATCCGTTATCGATGCGATAAATCAGTCGAAGGCTATCCGGATTGCAGTGGATATTCCTTCCGGTTTGCGTGCCGATTCCCATTCCTCAGGATCGATCGTCATGGCAGACCATACGGTTTCCTTTCAATTGCCCAAGCTGGCATTTCTTCTAAGTGAGAATGCACCGTTTGTTGGAGAATGGCATGTTGTAGACATCGGCTTGAGCAAAAAAGGTATAGAACAGTTCAACACCAATCATTTTCTTCTTTCGCGCAGTGGAATTGTTGGTAACGTGAAGCCGTTGAAAAAATTTGATCATAAAGGAAACCGTGGAAGAGCGTTACTCATTGCAGGTAGTTATGGAAAAATGGGCGCTGCGATTTTAGCTGCACGAAGTACGTTTCGTACGGGCATCGGATTACTCACGGTTCATGTTCCCGGGAACGGATATTCCATTATTCAGACTGCAGTTCCTGAAGCTATGGCTTCAATCGATGATTCTCCAACCTGTTTCACAACGGTGCCTGAATTATCCCATTATGATGCGATTGGTATCGGCCCAGGCCTGGGACAGGATACGCAAACCGTCAAAGCCCTCGGAACCGTTTTGGAACGATTCGATCATCCCATGGTGCTGGATGCGGATGCACTAAACCTGATGGCACAGAATCGCGAATTACTTGCCATAATACCCCGGCACAGCATTCTCACTCCGCATCCAAAAGAGTTTGAACGGTTAGCCGGATCATGGACTGATGACTTTGAAAAAATCGAGCGACAGAAATCGTTTGCCATTAAGAACCGGGTGGTTGTAGTATTGAAAGGAGCCCATACTTCTATTGCTTCTCCGGATGGAGACGTCTATTTCAATACAACCGGAAACCCTGGAATGGCAACCGGTGGGGTGGGTGATGTTCTCACCGGGGTGCTAACCGCTCTACTGGCTCAAGGGTATTCTCCGCTTGAAGCCGCCCAGTTGGGCGTCTGGTTACACGGCCAGGCAGGGGATGATGCGGTACGAAAACACGGAATCCGTGGGCTGATCGCATCCGATATCACCGACTATCTGGCCGATGCGTACAGTCATTTGATCTAATATTTTTTCCGGGCATTTAAACTTTTCGGGGTAAAAAAGCATCTAAATGGTGCGTTCCGTGAACTTTTGGCCCCGGAATTGCGTAAAATCAGTAATTAAGATTATGAGAATACTTTTACTCGCTACTTTAATTGTTAGCACGGTCATCGCATCGCATGCACAGGTACGCGAGGAACTTAATCTGTACCAGGAACGGCCATCCTTAACTAAGTCGATTTCAGTTTATCCGAATCCGGCTGTGGATTTTGTAGAAGTCGGGCTGGATCAATTAAACGCCAACACCGTGAAACTCTCCGTCTATAATATTATCGGTAATGAAGTAAAAGTGGAGAGTGAAGTAATTGATGAACACAAGATCCGTATCCGGGTTAAAGACTTTGCATCAGGCTATTACCTTGTTGCCTTGCAGGATGAACAAACCAAATTCAAAGGCATTTATAAATTTCTAAAGCGGTGATTGCCCGGCAATCAACTGCTTTGCCCTGCCAATAAACCGGTCAATTTCTTCCTCCGTAGTATCGAACGAACACATCAGTCGGCATTCATTGGTTCGATCGTTCCACACATAGAAATACATTTCATTTTGCAAGGCTTCTGTTATCGCGGGAGGAATGAGTACGAACACACCATTACCATCCACCACCTGGGTAATTTTGATTTCAGGTATTTGTCGCAACCCGTGTTCCAGTTTTTTCGCCATCCGATTGGCATGCATCGCATTGCGTTTCCATAAATCATTTGTGAGAAGGGCATCAAACTGAGCACTGATAAATCTCATTTTTGAATGCAGCTGCATTCCCTGTTTACGGATAAAGGCAAAATGCGAAGCCAGTGAAGGATTGAAGAAAATTACTGCTTCGCCAAACATCATTCCGTTTTTCGTTCCGCCAAATGAAAGGATATCCACACCGGCATCCCGCGTGAATTCGCGGAAACTCCGATCCAGGCTTACCGCAGCATTGCTGATGCGCGCCCCGTCCATGTGAAGAACCAGGTTGTATTTTCGTGCAACGGCCGACAATGCTTTTACTTCTTCAACGGTGTAAACCGTACTGTATTCAGTTGACTGCGAAATAGAAATCACGCGCGCTTGAGGATGATGCTGGTCACCTAATCGTTGAATCTTATTTTCAACCTGTTCTGGATAAATTTTACCATCTAGGGTAGGGATGGTGACCAGTTTGCAACCGGTGAATTTTTCCGGGGCTGTAGATTCATCCACGTTGATGTGCGCGAGATCAGAACAAAGAATGGAGTTATACGATTGTGTTGCGGCACTTAATCCCAATACATTTGCTCCCGTACCATTATAGGCGAAATAGACTTCGATGTCATTTCCAAAAAGTGTTTTGAATTTTTCAATAACCCGGGCCGTGATGGGGTCGGATCCATACGAACCCATATGGTCATGATTGGCACGTATCAAAGCATCCATGATTTCCGGATGGACACCGCTGTAGTTATCGCTTGCGAAGGATTTCATACGGCAAGTATAGGACGGGGGAGGCCCATCAGGCAATAGAAATTATCCGGTAAGTTTATTCTGCCGGTTTGTTCTGATTTCTATATTAGGATTAAACAGTGTTAATCCAGTCCGATCATCATAAAGGCACCCCAGAAAATTGGTTCAGGATATTCGGTGCGCAATTCTTTCTTGGCCTCGGTAAAGCTTTGCCTCAGGTTATTGGTATTGAGCCATTTCTGATAAAACTTCAACATCAGTTTTTGGGTGGCCTCATCATCTACCTTAAACATACTCATGATCAGAACTTTTGCACCGGCTACAAGGAAAGCACGCTGAAGACCATAAACACCTTCGCCTGCTTCCAATTCGCCCAGGCCGGTTTCGCAGGCACTCAATACCACAAGATCAGTTTTATCAAGGTTCAGGTTCATGGCTTCATAGGCTGTGAGAATTCCACTTTCGATATTGAAATTATATTCCGTTTTATTCAGCAAATCACCGGCCCCGCGCAAAAGAAGGCCGTTGCGAAGCAAAGGATTCTTCGTTAGTTCCGCCTCATTGCCCTCCATTTCATCTTCAAGACGGATTTCATCGCTGGCCCTGTAGAATCCATGAGTAGCGATATGGAAAATTTTAGGGTTGTTTACATTCTTAACCTTGTCTTCCGATGCATTGTCTTCCAGGAATCCTTCAGTACGCCAGCCCTTTTGTTTGAAAAGATATTGAAGCTGGTTAATTTCTTTTTCGGTTCCGGGAAGTGGAAGAATGGAAGATTTGGCGGAAGCACTCAGGTAAAAGGTTGGATTACCGAACATGGAAGCTGTGTTCTCAGGCACCTGGCGTGATTTCACTTTATTCAGATACAAATCTTTGGTGTTGCTTACCAATACGATGTTGGAATTATCAAGGATGTATTTTCCGTCCGGAGAAGGAATGGCTTCCAGGTTTATCTGGTTATACACACCATCGGCCGACAGATAAATGGTAGATACCTGGCCGAGTTGTTTTTGAATGGGCTCCCAGTAAATTGTATACGAATATTCATCGTGAATGCGGGCTTGTATGGCGTTGTTAAAGTATTTAAAATACCGGCCTTCCATTTGGCTGCCATCTTTCATTATAATGACTTCCGGTTTTTTGGAATCACTCTTTACGTACATTACGGCAT
>JALOMY010000106.1 GCA_025455225.1 Cyclobacteriaceae bacterium
TGGTTACTTTTCCTGATTTTTGTTGATGCAGGCATGGGTATTGACTATGGAGTAATTAATTCTATTTTTGCGGAAAATTAAAAGAGACCTTATGTATTGGACACTTGAACTTGCATCGTACCTGGAAGACGCCCCGTGGCCTGCCACGAAAGACGAACTGATCGATTATTCCATCCGTTCGGGTGCTCCTTTAGAGGTTGTGGAAAATCTTCAGGAACTGGAGGATGACGGCCAACCATATGAAAGCATTGAAGAAATCTGGCCGGATTACCCTACTAAAGAAGATTTCTTCTTTAATGAAGATGAGTATTGATCTTTCCTAATTCTTTTTAGTGGAATAAGACTGAAGTCCTTCAGTCTTATTTTTTTTTCTGGCATTCATAAGTGCCTCTGCAACGATGAGATCTTCGGGCGTTGTTATTTTGATGTTTTCGTAACTTCCTTCAAATAATGAAATGATATGGCCTGAGCGTTCAGCCACACTGGCATCATCCGTTAAACTGGGGTCTTCTTTAATCTGGTAGGCTTGCTTAATTAAACTGACACGAAACGTTTGAGGGGTTTGGATCAGTCTAAAGCGTGAACGATCCATAGATTTAGTGTTGTCCTGATCGGTCATCCGGATCGATTCTTTCAGACGAACGGCTGCAACGGCAGAGCCATGAACGGCCGCAAGACGAAAGGAAGCACCAATAATATCTTCACTTACAAGTGGGCGAACACCATCGTGAATGGCAACCAGGCCATCCGTTTCAATTAAGTCCAAACCATTTCGTACAGATTGGAAACGGCTTTCTCCGCCTTTCTGCAGCGTAAGAGGTCTTCTGAATTCGTGCTTTTGGCAAAGGTTTTTCCAGGTTGAAAAGTCATCTTCCGGTAATACCAATACAATTGTTATGGAGGGCGAATACCGGTAAAATGCATTAATGGTATGCATCAGAATGGGTAAGCCATCAAGTTCAAGAAATTGCTTGGGTAAAACACTTTTAATACGTGTGCCTTTTCCTCCGGCTACAATAAGTGCGTATTCGTTATTGTTCATATATTACCTGCAAAATACCAATTGTCATGGTGATTTTGCGTGTACTCCTGATTGCCTTCAATGTAGTAGTGGTAACTTACCTGATTTACCGATTATTTATTGTTATTCAGGAACCCATGAAGGGCTGGAAAAAAACTCTTGTCCTGATTGCCGGGTTACTTTTATTGTTTGCCCCCTTCAGTATGTTCTTTAACATTTTTCAACCGAACTTCCAGTATTTCATGATTTACCCTATTGCCATCGTGTTATTTCTCTACCTGATCCGCGAGACAAAATAGGAGTTGTCTTTTCCAATACATGGAAAAAACCAGGCACTAAATAATTTCAAAACTTATTAAATGATCAGCATGGCATCGCCATACGTGAGAAACTTGTATTTCTCCTTCTTGGCAACTTTATAGGCTTCCATGATCAGGTCGAAACCACCGAAGGCCGCGGCCATCATCAGCAAAGTTGATTCAGGCATCTGGAAGTTGGTAATCATGGCATTACAGATCTTGAAATCATAAGGCGGAAAGATGAATTTATCAGTCCAGCCTTCCTTGGCCTTCAAACGGTTAGTGGCCGACACAGCGGATTCAAGTGCCCGCATACTGGTCGTACCGATAGCGCATACGCGTTTTTTATTATCAAGTGCTTTATTAACGCGCTCAACACATTCCGGACCTACAATAAAATTCTCGGAATCCATCTTATGTTTAGTAAGGTCTTCAACATCAACTTGCCGAAAAGTTCCTAATCCGATGTGTAGGGTGATGTAGCTAATATCAACACCTTTTAACTGAAGTCGTTTAACCAGTTGTTTGGTGAAGTGCATGCCCGCAGTCGGGGCGGATACTGCGCCTTTATTTTTAGCGAAAATGGTTTGAAAACGGTCTTTGTCTTCCGGTTCTATCTTTCTCTTGATGTATTTCGGAAGGGGTGTTTCACCCAACGATTCAATTACTTTGTCAAAAGCTTCCGAGTCACCATCAAATAAAAATCGAATGGTTCTACCCCGGGAGGTGGTATTATCAATTACTTCTGCCACCAGGTCGCCATTTCCGAAATACAACTTATTGCCAACCCTGATTTTACGGGCAGGATCAACCAGAACATCCCAAAGATGCATTTCGGCATTTAGTTCACGCAACAGAAACACCTCAATCTTAGCTCCGGTTTTTTCTTTTCTGCCGTAAAGACGGGCGGGAAACACCATGGTATCATTCGCAACCATTACATCACCGCTGTCGAAGTAATTAACTACATCCTTAAAAACCTTGTGCTCAATTTTGCCGGAGTCTTTGTGAACTACCATCAAGCGGGATTCATCACGGTTTTCGGAAGGACGTAAGGCGATTAGATTGTTGGGAAGGTCAAATTTGAATTCGGAAAGCTTCATATTTTAAATGCAAAGTATGCCCAATGAACGTTTAATTTTTTTAAGGTTGCAAAAATAAGTCAATACTTGAGATTTGCGAAGGCGTTTATAGCTTTTTATTGCTGTAACAAATGAGGCTTAATTTGGTCTTTAGGCGTAATTAATCAGCCGGCAGGCCGACTAACCGGGCATATTCAGAAAGTGCTATTCCGAAACCATGAAAGTTATTCTTCAGATTTTAGAGAGTTTTCGATTTGCCTGGAATGCACTGAAGTCAAACCTGCTTCGTACCATTCTTTCTTTGCTGGGGGTTACCGTTGGCATTTTTGCAATTATTGCCGTTCTCACTTTTGTGGATTCCCTGGAGAAAAATATTAAAGAAGGCCTGAGTTTCATTGGTTCAGGGGTTATTTACGTTCAGAAAATGCCCTGGCTGCCCGAAGGCGGAGGTGAATATAAATGGTGGGAGTACTTCAGAAGGCCGGCCCCGTCATTTGCCGAATATAAATTTCTCAAGGAAAATTTAAAGCATATTGAAGCCATGTCCATTTGGTCAGATCGTTTCAATCTGATCATTAAATATGAAAGCAATAGTATCGGTCAGATCCGGGTTGTAGGTGCCAGTGAAGGGTATGAGCAAGTGTATGAAATACCGGTTGAAAAGGGCCGATACCTGACGTTGGACGAATTGGCTGCCGGGCGGAATTCAGCGGTAATAGGATTTGAAGTAGCCAAAGCTCTTTTTACAGGTGGTGAAGAACCGTTGGGGAAATTTATTAAAATCAGAAACATCAAGTTCCTGGTAGTAGGTGTTATTAAGCAGGAAGGACAAGGTTTTTTTGGAAACACCACCAATGATTTTGGAATAATAATCCCCTACAATGCGTATCGTAAATGGGTACCTACCGGTACAGGCCGATGGAATGAGGTTCAATCGACCATTGCATTAAAGGGAAAAGAAGAAGACATCGGCATGATTGAACTGGAGAACGAAACGCGGGGCTTGTTGAGAAGCAAACGAGGTGTTCGTCCTACACAAAAAGATAATTTCGCGTTAAACCGGCCTGAAGCCATCATTAATGTTATTAGTGGTGTATTCGATGTTGTGGGTGTTGCAGGCTGGATTATCGGTGGTTTTTCTATCCTGGTAGGTGGGTTCGGAATTGCGAACATAATGTTTGTTTCGGTTAAGGAACGCACTCCGATTATCGGCTTGCAGAAATCAGTGGGCGCCAAAAATTATTTCATCCTGTTTCAGTTTTTATTCGAAGCCATCTTTCTCTGCCTGATCGGGGGGCTGACAGGATTGCTCTTGGTTTACCTGATCACATTTATTCCGCTGGGAAACCTGGTGGTCACGCTCTCCATTAAAAATATTGTATTGGGCCTGGGGGTTTCAACCGCCATTGGTATTGTTTCCGGCATTATTCCGGCCGCAGTTGCAGCCCGGCTTGATCCGGTTATTGCAATACGTGCAACATAACGAAGATTGATGTTTTACGTTAACACACTTGGTACATCTTTTCCATGAAAGTCATTCGTCAGGTTTTTGAGAGTTTTCGTTTTGCCTGGAGCGCGTTGCGTTCTAATTTACTCAGAACCATACTTTCGTTATTAGGGGTTACGGTGGGCATCTTTGCCATCATTGCAGTACTTACGTTTGTCGATTCCCTTGAAAAGAATATCAAAGACAGTTTGAATTTTATTGGCACCGGGATTTTATATCTTGATAAGTGGCCCTGGCTTCCAGAGGGAGAAGGTGAATACAAATGGTGGGAATATTTCAGAAGGCCTAATGCATCGTATAATGAGTTTAAATTCCTGAAAGAAAATCTTCAGCACGTAAGTCACATTGCCATATTCTCCGATCGGGGTAATTCTGTAGTAAAACGTGAAAACAACAGTATTGGTCAAGTTGAATTGGTGGGCGGAAGTGAAGGATACGATCAGATTTTTGAAATCCCGGTACAGCAAGGAAGGTATTTAACATTCGATGAGTTGTCAGCCGGGCGTGATGTGGCTGTAATAGGATATGAAGTAGCAAAGGCACTCTTTCCAAACAACGAGGATCCAATCGGCCAGTTTATTAAGGTTAAGAACATGAAGTACATGGTGGTGGGTGTTATTAAGCAGGAAGGTCAGAGCTTTATGGGATTCAGCTCCAAAGACTATAATGTGATCATTCCTTATAATTCCTTCCGGAAATTATATCAAACTGGTACCGGACGGTGGAATGAGATTGGATCAGTCATTGGTGTAAAGGGATTCGATCAGGATTTTGGTTTGGTGGAACTGGAGAACGAGTTGCGCGGTATTCTTCGGACCAAAAGGGGATTAAAACCTATGGACAAGGATAGTTTTGCTATTAACCGCCCGGAAGCTATGCTTAACGCGATCAGTGGATTATTTGATGTGGTGGGAGTAGCCGGATGGATTATTGGTGGATTCTCCATGTTGGTGGGTGGCTTCGGTATAGCAAACATTATGTTCGTTTCAGTAAAAGAGCGAACTCCGATAATTGGTCTTCAGAAATCGGTAGGGGCCAAAAATTACTTTATTCTTTTTCAGTTTTTATTTGAAGCTATTTTCCTCTGCCTGATTGGTGGAGCTGCTGGTTTATTCCTGGTTTATTTAATTACCCTGGTACCCCTGGGGAGTCTTGTTGTCACTTTGTCGATGAAAAATATTGTATTGGGTATTGGCGTGTCTTCAGCCATTGGTGTGGTGTCCGGCATTGTACCGGCTGCGGTTGCAGCCCGGCTCGATCCGGTTATAGCAATACGGGCATGAGTAACAAAAGAACTAAATAAAAAAGCCAATAAAATGTTTCATTGGCTTTTTTTATAGACGGGATAATTTTTCTATTCCTTCTCTTCCACAACAGCCTTGGTTTCCCCTCCCATAATCTTTTCCTTGATCTTACGTTCGAGATCTTCCATCAGTTCCGGGTTATCTTCTATCAGTTGTTTAACAGCATCCCGGCCTTGACCAAGTTTATTCCCTTCATAACTGAACCAGGATCCTGATTTTTGCAGAACGTTGAGCTCAACACCGAGGTCTACGATTTCACCTGACTTGGAAATTCCTTTTCCGTACATGATGTCGAATTCAACTACCTTAAACGGAGGGGCTACTTTATTCTTAACCACTTTTACTTTAACTCGGTTACCCGTAATCTCATCGGCTGATTCTTTGATCTGGCCAATCCTCCGGATATCCAGTCGAACGGATGCATAAAACTTCAATGCATTACCACCCGTGGTTGTTTCAGGGTTGCCGAACATGACGCCAATTTTTTCTCGCAATTGGTTGATGAATATACAGGCGCATCCTGTTTTGCTTATGGTTCCTGTTAATTTTCGCAAGGCCTGCGACATTAAACGAGCCTGTAAACCCATTTTACTATCACCCATCTCACCTTCGAGTTCACCCTTTGGAACGAGGGCTGCAACCGAGTCGATAACAAGTATGTCGATTGCACCTGAACGAATCAGATGGTCAGCAATTTCAAGAGCTTGCTCCCCATTGTCGGGTTGGGAGATTAGGAGATTCTCTGTGTCGATTCCCAGTTTCTCTGCATAAGATTTATCGAATGCGTGTTCAGCGTCAATGAATGCCGCAAGACCGCCTTGCTTTTGGGCTTCCGCAATCATATGCAAGGTAAGGGTAGTCTTTCCGGAGGATTCAGGGCCGTAAATTTCAGTAATACGTCCTCTCGGAATTCCGCCAATACCCAGGGCAATATCCAATCCCAGGGATCCGGTGGGTATGGCCGGAATATCCACCACTTTTTCATCGCTGAGTTTCATCACGGTACCTTTACCGTACGTTTTCTCCAGTTTATCAATTGTTAATTGAAGTGCTTTTAATTTTTCTTTTGCGTCACTCATATGTTAATATTCAGAATTACACCTGTAATGATTGTTATCACTTATAAATAATTTCAGTATTGTAAGAAGTACAATCATGGGTTGAAATTACTACACTGGTATCCAAAAACAAACGATCCGTTATAATAGCGACATAAACTGTCAGTTTTCTCCAAGTTTATGAATCGTTAATTTGGGCGCTTCAAGAGGGGGCAAGGTCTTTCAGAGTATGAAACGTGTTAAGCAGGTTCTGTTGTTTTTATTGATTGGAATCGGAATTTCAATAGCCATTTATCATGAGCTGGTAATTTATGGAATACGGCAGGGTTATGGCCAGTTGCAAATTATCTGGAATTCAAAGCCAATAGAAGATTACCTCAACGATTCTGAATTTCCGGATTCTCTAAAATTGAAAATCCGGTTAATTGATCGGGTCAGGCAATATGCCATAGACTCTCTGGGATTAAAGGATTCCCGGAATTACAAAACACTATACGATCAGAAGGGCAAAGAAATTATGTGGGTAGTAACAGCCTGCGAACCGTTTCAACTGATTGCCAAAGAATGGAATTTTCCGGTAGTAGGAACGGTGCCTTACAAAGGTTTTTTTGAGGAACAGTTAGCCTTGGAAGAAAAAGATAAGCTGGAATTAGAGGGATGGGATGTAAGCATTCGTAACCCCGGTGGTTGGTCAACCCTGGGTTGGTTTACCGACCCGATATTAAGCGATATGCTTAACCGGAATGAGGGTGAGTTGGCCAGCCTGATTATTCATGAAATGGTTCACTCAACCATTTTTGTGAAGGATAGTGTTCAGTTTAATGAGAACCTTGCTTCCTTCATTGGTGATCGTGGTGCCGAACGATTCCTGTCGGTTACATACGGTCCATCGAGCTTGGAATTGAATACGTTCATTACTGAAGATCGTGATTATATGCGTTACAGCGATCATATTCTTCGCGGCTGCGACTACCTGGATAGTGTATATAATTCGATCCGTGGTTTACCGGTTGAAGACAAAGTGCGATATAAAGAATCAGCTATCCGTAAAATCATTCAATCAGCAGATACCTTGAAGCTTTCAAAACCTTTATCCATCAGTAAGCCGGGTAATGGATTGCCCAACAACGCCTATTTTATGTCTTTCAGAAGATATCAATCCAGGCAAGATGAGTTATGGAAGGAATGGCAAGAAGTATATAAGGAAGATCTCCGGGCTTATCTGAAAGCATTGCAAGTGAAGTATCCATATTTATAGTTAAATACCGGATGCTGGAATGGGGTTAAGGAATTGTTAATAATATATGAGCGGTTTTTTAACCCCTGTTTTCTATCTACTTTTGACGAGAAACTGCCCTTAACTATGGGAAACAAGCAGGTTTATAAAGTACTTGTAGTAGATGATGAGGAGCCAATCCAGGAGCTTCTCAAGTACAATCTTGAACGGGATGGCTATGAGGTAAAAACGGCTGGTGATGGTATGCGTGCTGTTGAGATCGCAAAAAAATTCAAACCTGACCTGGTGTTGCTCGATATAATGATGCCAAAGATGGATGGGGTAGAGACTTGCCGGTTATTACGCGAAAATCCAGATTTGCAGAAAACCTTTATCGTGTTTCTAACCGCCCGTTCAGAAGAATATTCTGAAGTAGCTGCTTTCGATGTTGGGGCTGATGATTACATAACGAAGCCCATAAAGCCGCGGGCTCTTGTTAGCCGCATCGGGGCATTGTTCAGACGGGATGTTAAGAAATCGGATCCTTCAAATATTATTACTATTGGTGATCTTACCATTGACCGTACGAGCTACATCGTAAAATTGAACGGCAAGGAAATTAACCTTCCGAAAAAGGAATTTGAATTACTTTTCTTCCTGGCCAGCAACCCGAATAAAGTATTTAGCCGTGAAGATTTATTGCATAATATTTGGGGTTCAGATGTATATGTTCTGGCCCGTACGGTTGATGTTCATATACGGAAGGTGCGCGAAAAAATAGGCGAGGATTTCATAACAACCGTCAAAGGTGTGGGCTATAAATTCAGCCTGAATTAATTGAATTCTTTCTACCCCTTAATTTTACATTAAACTAAAAATTGAATTTTGATTTATAAATCATGAATTTTCAGCATGGTTTATAATTCAAGGGTATTGGCCTTATTGCTGGCGGTGTGTATTGCCCTTATTACCACACTTTTTCTTACCCTGTTTGAAAATGCTGAAACAACCTTATTGCTGGTTGCGTTTGGCATCAGTTTTTCAATTTCTTACCTCCTCATTTTCATCGTGCTTGAATTCCTGATCTTCCGAGAGATCAATAAAATTTACAAACTCATGGATAAGCTTCGCAAGAAGGAGCTAAACAAGCTGGTGAAGCAGAAGTCGGGGGTATTAAATCCGTTGCAGAAAATCAATGAAGAGATTTATTC
>JALOMY010000349.1 GCA_025455225.1 Cyclobacteriaceae bacterium
CGGATGGGTAAAGATCCGAAAACCTCCGTACTCAATAAATGGAATCAGGTACATGCCTGTAAAAATGTATTCGTTACGGACGGATCGTTTATGACTTCAGCCGCTTGTGTTAATCCGTCTCTAACCTACATGGCGTTTACTGCACGCGCTGTTAATTATGCAGTTGAAGAAATGAAAAAACAAAACCTTTAATACACCAGATTTATGAACCGAAGAGAAGTAATCAAACGTACGGCCCTCCTGATGGGTGGAGCTGTATCCGCTCCTGCCTTACTGGGCCTTTTAAAAGGATGCGCGCCAAAACCTGGTGTTGACTGGAATCCGGTTTTCTTTACCCAGGAACAGGCCTTTGTGATCAGTGAAGTCGCGGAAATAATCATTCCAAAAACCGACACACCCGGTGCAAAAGATGCCGGTGTTCCTTCCTTTATCGAACAGATGGTATCCCAGGCGTACTCGCAGGAAAACCGCGATAAATTCATGGCCGATCTGGATGCATTCATGAAAGAATCTGATTTTCTGAATCTTTCAGTCGAGAAAAAAACCGAATATGTGGTTGCACAACATGATAAAGCCATCCAGGAAAAAGCACAACAGCGACCGTTTATTCTTACCATGAAGGAATTGACATTACTCGGATTTTTCACCAGTAAACCCGGAGCCACCGAAGTACTTCAATATGAACCGGTGCCGGGTAAATATGAAGGATGCAAACCATTAGCTGAGGTGGGTAAGACCTGGGCGACCTGATTTTTTATGCAGATAATAATAAAGCCAGGTATTTAAAGCCTGGCTTTTGTTTTTTAAAATGAATTTGGATTCAGGAATTTGAATCGCTGGAATAGTTCGGATACTGGTCTATTCATTATCTTTAAAAGCTAAGACTAATTCAATCTCCATGAAGCAATTTCTACTCTGCTTTTCTATATGCCTCTTAGGTTTTGTTCAACTTTCAGCACAAACAGTAACTCTATTACCGTGTCAAAGTCCAACACCTGAACAGGAAGTAACCATTGTATTTGATGCAACCGGTACACCACTTGAAGGCGAAATAAAAATATATGCTCATGCCGGGGTCGTAATTACCGATACCGACTCTCCGACTGGAAGTGATTGGACGGCCGTAAAAGGGAATTGGGGTGTAGACGATGGCGTGGGACTGATGACCGCTGTAAACGGAGAACCCAACAAATGGTCGTTAACGCTCTCCCCTACGTTGCGCGCCTACTTCAATACGTTGCAACCTGCTAATGCACCGATATACTGGCTGGCCCTTGTCTTTAGAAATGCAAATGGCAGCAAGCAAACTTCTCCGGATATCTACATACGTCTCAATGAAACCATTTCATTAACCCAACCGCAGGTTAATGAAATTTTTATTCCTTCCGGAGGTTCATTTCCCATCTCAGCTTCATTATGCACAACCGCTTCCAGTATAAAAATTTCTGATGAGGGATCGGGTTTTGCAGATGTTGGTGCTCCGGTTAGTAACAGCAATTCCATCACAGTTAATTTTACTCCTTCCGGATCTGGATTGAAAGTGGTTCGGGTCACTGCAACCATTTCTGGTTCCGATCAAATCCTGGAGGAAACTCTTAATGTATTTGTACAACCTCCCGCCTCGGTATTGCCCCTTCCTGCCGGCATGCGTAAAGGAATTAACTATCATACAGATCAAACCAAAGTTACCCTTGTTCTTGAAACGCCCCTTCCGAAAAATTTCGTTTACGTAGCCGGTGATTTCAATGATTGGCAAGCAGACGATGACTACTTCATGCACCAAACACCGGATGGTAAATTCTTCTGGCTAACTATAGATGGATTAACACCCGGCCTTGAATATGTATTTCAATACTGGGTAGATGGTTCGGTCAAAATTGGAGATCCTTATGCAGATAAAGTGGCTGATCCATGGAATGATTCATTTATTCCGGTAACAACCTATCCTAACCTTCCTGTCTATACACGCACTGAGTACGGTATTGCTTCGGTGCTTCAAACCGGTCAATCCAATTATTCATGGTCTGCTAATGAATCAACCTGGACAGCACCCCCGAAAGAACAATTAATTATTTACGAACTTCTGCTTCGTGATTTTATCGGATCGCGAAAATACAGGGACCTGGCCGATAGTTTAAGTTATTTTAAAAGGTTGGGCATAAACGCCATTCAGCTCATGCCGATTATGGAATTCGAAGGAAACCTCAGCTGGGGTTATAATCCTTCCTACTTCTTTGCGCCTGATAAATTCTACGGAACAAAGAATGACTTCAAATACCTGGTCGATCGTGCCCACCAGGAAGGCATTGCAATTATTCTTGATATCGCACTCAACCACGCATTCGGTCAATGTCCGTTGGTCAGGCTGTATGCCAATGGTGGCCAGCCGGCTGCCGATAATCCCTGGTTCTTTGAAAAAGCGCGTCATCCGTTTAATGTCGGATACGATTTTAATCACGGCAGTGTTTATACCCAGGCCTTTGTTGATAGCGTAAACCGGTATTGGATTGAAGAGTATCACATCGATGGATACCGTTTTGACTTATCCAAAGGATTCAGCACAGCCAATTATTGTACAACACCCAACTGCGATTCACAAGCTGAAGTTGCAGCCTGGAGCGGATATGATGTGACCCGAATTGAATTGCTCGACCGCATGACAACAAAAATCAAATCGTATAAACCGGATGCCTACCTGATCATGGAGCATTTTGGAGGCCAGGCCGAAGAAGATGTGCTCGCCACAAAAGGTATGCTGCCCTGGAGACGTCTCGATTATGAATACGGAGAACTCTTGAAAGGAAATACCAACATTACCGTTTCAGGTGCCGACTCAAAAACACGCATTACCTTCATGGAAAGCCATGATGAAGAGCGATTGGGATACAAGCTTAAGACAGAGGGAAGAACCGCGCCCGGATATAATATCAGGTTAACACCAACCATGCTGGATCGACTTAAATTGGGCGCGGCCTTATTCTATACCTTGCCCGGACCTAAAATGATGTGGCAATTCCAGGAGTTGGGTTATGATAAAAGCATCAACACCTGTACGAATGGCTCAGTGAGCAACGACTGCCGATTGGACAACAAGCCCTTACCGTGGGGCGATGGCTCTTTGAATTATTACGAGGATGAAGACCGGCAGCGTTTATACAAATCATTCTCTGCCATTTTAAAACTGATCAATACCAACCGGGCCGTGTTCAGCGATGGAAATGTACAATGGCAAACAACAGGAGAAGCCCGGAGAATAAACATTACACATCCCCAGATGGATGTTACGATTATTGGAAACTTTGCTACAACGGCAAAAACCATTTCGCCTAATTTTAGTAAAACCGGAACGTGGTATGACTATTTCAGCGGTTTGCCAATTTCAGTAACCAACACGCAACAAAACATAACCCTTGGGCCGGGTTCGTTTTATATTTATACTACTGTTCAGCAACCCAAACCCGAAGATGAACTTGTTGTTGGATTGGAAGAACCTGCATTAACCGGTAAAGAAATTAACGTTTACCCAATTCCTGCTCAAGACAAATTGTATGTTTCCATGGAAGAATCGGTTACCGGACCTGTTCGGATTGAAATAATTTCGATGACTGGTCAGCGAATTTCTACCCATACGTTTGATGAACCGAGCGAATTAAAAATCGAAACAGCTTTTATAGATCCTGGATTTTACCTGTTGAAGGTAAGTACACAAAAAGGAAGTGCGATCAGAAAAGTCCTGATCGCACCCCGTTAACTATTGAACCTGTAAAACAAAATCCTGTAACCAACAGGCCTGCTATTTCTGACTTATACAAATGATTTCAGGTAGTTGAAACCATTGGTTACACTTTCAAACTGAGGCTTTTCAAAAAATTCCTGTTCCAGGAAAAAGTGCTTCATGCCGGATTGTTCGGCTCCAGCGAATATCTTTTTGTAATCAATGGATCCTGCACCCACATCAGTTTGCTGCTGACGTTTCTCTTTATTCATGTCTTTTACATGCCAGAGATGAACGCGGCCTGAATTCTTCTTGAATAATTCGAGGGCATCTACGTTAGCAAAGGTGCTCCAGTAAATATCCAATTCCAGGATTACGGACGAATCCAGTTCGCTCAACATCACATCATACGGAACTTTGCCGTCAACCGGCATAAACTCAAAATCATGATTATGATAGCC
>JALOMY010000107.1 GCA_025455225.1 Cyclobacteriaceae bacterium
GGGGTTAGTTCCGATGAAAATGCCAATACCTTGTCTGCCCATTGTACAACCTGAGATGGTGATGGAACTGAGGTAAGATAATTGAGGAACAGTAGAAATACGTATTTCATAAACAGGTTAAAGAGAGTCTAAGAAGTAATAAACTTAGCAAAAAATAATGGAATCCATTACGTATAAATGTATCAAAATGGTTTGTAGATGCTGAGTTGTTATTCGAACGAATGCTTGTTAAATAACAGAAAGCCGACATGGAACAGAACCCCTAACTGATTTTCTTCATCATCGTAGTAATTCACATTCAGACTCACCGGGCCGATGGGTGAATGGTAAACCAAACCTGCTGTACCGGCCAGGAATACTTTTTTAAGATCGGTACTGGTGTAAGCCTCCTGGTTACTGTTTTGCTGAATATACTCAACTGGTTTGAACAGGTAGGCTTCCAGTCGCATATGAAGAATCCGGTCGCGCAGAACGAACACATTCCGGGAACCAACAGCGAGAAAATTAAACGACCTGAAATTCTCCAATATTAATGTACGGCTGTCCTGAATGGGGTAAAATGCAGGAGCATTGATAATAGTGCCCGTATAATTGCTGAAGAATGGCTGGTTCGAAAATACTACATCAGCATAATACCCCGTTCGAAACCATCCTTTATTGAAGTACTGTTCTGCTGTAAATCGTGCCCTGAACCATTGATGAGCACGGGATATGGGTACTTGTTCAACCGAAGTGTTGCCGGGTATATATTCCTCATCGGCATAAAAATAATCCAGTCCCAGAAAGAAAGACCTTCCGCTTGATGCATATTGCTTCTTATCTAATGTATTCGAAGTAAATGCTAAGCCTGTTTTAAATCCGCTTAATTTTAATTGATCGAGTGTATCGGTACTGACAAACTTCTTGTCGTTGGAATACCGGTCAGTATTGGTAAATCCATCGATATACATAACGCCCTTGAATTTATTTCCCAATGGGCGGCCAATACTGATTCCGATTTTACGGTCGTAACGCTTCAGAACGGTAGGCGTTATCTTCTGAAGTAAGTCAGTGCTTTCAACATAATCCCATTCATTATAAATAACCTCTGGCTGAATGTAGAATCTGCCCATAAAGCTGTAATCAATTCGGGCATTTCCGGTAACCGACTTATAGAAACTCCCGGTTTGCACACCAAGGTAGGCATGCGTAAGTGAACTTCTGAAGTAGTAATAGTTTAAACCTAAAAACAAATTACTGATGTTTCGAGAAGCAAGCAGGGCTCCAAAATCAACCTGGAAATTTTTCTGTGGCCTCCGTACGAGTTGAAGGTTAAACTTTGACTGATCCGGAAAATACTGAATGGTAGGAAACACATTGCTGAAGTAGGGCTCACCAATCAGGTTAAAATAGTCTTGCTTGATCCGGGCAAGACTGGTGGATTGAATGGAGTCATTTTTACTGCTAAAAATTCCCTGAATGTATTTTTCCTGATTTTTAGTAAACCCCTTAAATGAAATTCCATCAAAAATAAAGGGCTTGCTTCGGTTATTGAATTCATTTCGCAAACCGGCAATGCTGTCGCATGGTATCCTGGATGCAACCTTAGTTCTGATTTCCTCAAGCATCCTCCGGGTTTGAATATACCCGCTATCAATAAGTGCCCGGGCCCTGGCAAAATCAAAGCTGGTATACCCTTCCAGGTCAGGTTGAATGTAAATGCCACTCTGCGGAATATCTTCCGGGTTGGATTTATCCAGTATCATGTATAATAAAGACCGGTTGATTAGTTTATCATCTTCGCCATACGGATAATCCTCATAAACTTTAGATGAAACGTTTGATCCGATTACTACATCGGGCTTAAATGTTTCAAGGGCCACATCAACCGGAAAATTGTTATAAATGCCTCCATCAAAAAGATACTTGCCGTCAACGCGAATGGGTGTATAAAAAAAAGGAACAGTCTGTGTGGCCCGAAGTGCCTCACTGAGAGAACCGCTTGATAATACTACCTGGCTTTGAGAAAAAATATCAGCGGCAATGATCCGGAGAGGGACAAACAGGCTGTCAAAATTATTCTTTGAAATGGCCGATGCCATGGCCATCTTTTCTGTTAGCGCAAAGTTAAGTGATGCATCGTTTGCAATACTTTGATTAAACTGAACGGAGTTAGTCGAATCAAGAGATAAACTTAACCGTAAAAATCCGGGGGAGTTTTCATGACTGTAGTAGTGATAATTGTATCCCTTCTCTGGTAATCCGGTTACCCATCGAAGAAAGTCTTCAGAAAGAACCATATTCTCAATCTGATCCGGACTCATGCCGGCTGCATAGCATCCTCCAACGATGCCACCCATTGAGGTACCTACGATATAATCAATCGGGATTTCATTTTCTTCAAGAGCCTTCAAAACGCCAATGTGTGCAATACCCTTTGCACCACCACCACTCAGAACCAACGCAACCCTTTGTGCGGATGAAAAGTGGACGATAAAAAGAATAAAAAGTGTGCAAATAGCCCGCATAGCCTGATAACGTAAGATCAGACGAAAACTATCTTACAAAGGTTGAAGAAAGTTAGTCTAATTTTTGGAAGTATGGCGTATTGGACTGCTTTCCAATAGAGTTGCACTACATAGAAGCGTATGTATCGGCAAATGCGGAAGGAATTGCTTGCAGTTGCCGGATTACCTCTTCCCGCCTGACTGAAAACATTTGTTTATGCTCTTCGATAATCGGTTCTGATGGAGGAAGTTCAACCCGTAAGGCATCAACCTGAACTCCGTTCTTCCAAAAGCGATAACATACATGAGGACCGGTAGCTAAACCTGTACTGCCTACATTGCCGATCCATTGACTTTGACGTACACGGGTTCCTGGTTTAACATCAGGAGCAATTTTCGACATGTGAAGATACTGTGTCGTGTAGGTTGCATTATGGCGGATCTTCACATAATTACCGTTGTTGGATTTATATCCTGCTTCCAAAACAATTCCATCGCCCACCGATCGGATGGGAGTTCCGGTGGGTGCCGCAAAGTCAGTACCAAGATGAGGTTTATAAATTTTCTGTACCGGATGAAACCTTCTTCCGGAGTAGCGGGAACTGATCCGGGTGAATTCAATCGGATATTTCAATAACGCTTTACGTAAACTGTTTCCTTCTTCATCGAAGTAATCCAAGCCATTTCCCTGATCGTATGGAATCGCGTAATAACCATTTCCGAAGTGGTTAAAATAAATTCCATTGATCTGGCGGATTCCTATCGGCTGTCCTTCCACCTGAAGTTCTTCATAAATCAATTTGAATTGGTCGCCACGCTGTAACCGTTGAAAATCAACTTGCCAGGCAAAAATGTCCACGAACTTATTTGTCAATTCATGCGATATGCCCATTTCGTTAATGGTCTGTGAAAGCGATGAATTAACAACACCAGAAATTGTTTTCTCGACAACTTTTACTTCCCGCTGGCAGGCATCAACGGTTAATCCGTCTCCAAACCAAAGCACTATATAATCAATGGCATTAGGCTCATAGACAAATGCCTTAGGTGTACGAACGGAATCAGGTGAACAGATTACAGTAAATTTCTTATTGGGTACTATTTTACGAACATCAAAAACGTCTCGGGGTAAAGCCGATACCTGGTTGATTAATTTCACAGGCACATTATACTCCTTTAGAATATCGGCAAGAAATTGATTGCGCTTAACTTTATCTTCAATAACAACATGGTCATCGACTACCATGCCGTATAATAATGTGGGCTCCTTCTCTTCAAGTGTTACTGAATCATCCAAATCGCTTACCCTATCCTGATCGAATACAGGAACGCTGAATACCAGTACCAGGAACGTTAAAATGAAGAGAGCAAAAGCCAGTTTACGCATGCTTTCCGTTTAAGAGTTAAAAAATCGCGACCCAAGTTTAAAAAATAAAAAGTCAGAAACTGACTTTAAGCCGTAAATATAAGTGAATTCCATTAAAATACTGAAATTCAGACAATTTATGAAGGATATTCCACCCCTATTGTCCGTACAATTCTGTGTACTTTTTCTTACCGCTTTCGAGGAAGGCAACAAATTTTTCTACGCTTCGGTCATAACCATAAGGCCAGGCCAGCACGCGCTCATCAGGACCCAGTAGTACATAAAAGGGCTGGGCATTATTGTCCAGATTGGCAATCTGGATATCGGCATTCTTTTTACCAATGGTTGATTTCACTTTGCCATCGTATGTTGAGGTTACCCATTCCGATTCAGGAAGCGGTGTTTTATCATCCACATACAAAGCCACAATTACAAAATCATTCTTGAGCCGTTCCAGTACCAGCGGATCACTCCATACTACCGCTTCCATCTCACGACAATTAGTACAGCCATGCCCTGTGAAGTCAATAAACAACGGCTTATTTTGTTCACGTGCACATTTCAGTGCCTGTTCATAATCAAAATAACCTTGAAGACCATGAGGCAAGTGTAGAAAATCAGCATAACGCGGAGCTTCACAAATTTCGTTGGCTCGTGTACTGCGGGTCATGGACACCAAATCAAAATCATGAGTGTATTGAGGCGGCAGGTACCCGGCCAAGGCTTTCAACGGTGCACCCCATAAACCAGGAATCAGGTAAATAACGAAAGAGAATACAAGTGTTGCCAGCAACAACCGGGGAACCGGAACTTTTTCAACCGGACTGTCATGAGGCATTCTGATTTTACCCAGCAAATAGAATCCCAGCAACGAGAAGATTACAATCCATAATGCAATATTCGTATCCCTGTCAAGCAACCGCCAGTGATAAGCCTGATCAGCAATGCTGAAAAATTTCAGGGCCAGTGCCAGCTCAAGAAAACCTAAGGTTACCTTAACTGAATTCAACCATCCTCCAGACTTGGGTAATCCCTTCATCCACTCCGGGAAAATAGCAAAGAGTGTAAAGGGAATGGCAAAGGCCAGCGAATATGAAAACATGGCCAGGATGGGCTTTAGTATCTGGCCACCGGCTGACATGACAACCACATTACCAACAATGGGAATGGTACATGAAAAGGATACGAGCACCAATGTTGCTGCCATAAAGAAAATTCCGGCAAGACCGCCCTTCTCCGATTTCTGATCAACTTTATTGACCAGTTGATGGGGGGCGGTGATCTCAAACATGCCAAGGAAGGAAAGCGCGAACACAATAAATATTACAAATACAAAAAGATTGGGTGCCCAATGTGTAGCCAATGCATTTAAACCCTCTGCGCCTAATAGAACCGCGAATAAAGTACCTGCAAGTGTGTAAATGGTGATAATCGAAATCCCAAAGAATACGGCATTGCGAATACCTTGCTTGCGCGATTGGTTATCACGTAAGAAAAAGGTAACGGTCATGGGTACCATGGGAAAAACACAAGGCGTTACCAGCGAAATAATACCCAATACAAATGCAAATAACAGGTAGCCGAAAAATGTACTGTCGTCCAAAACATTATCTCCTTCTAAAATGGATTTATCCAGAATAGGTCCGGTTGCCTTTCCCCATTCCTTTTTTTCTGGTGAAGCAGTAGTAGTTGGTTGCAGCGGCTCTTCAATGATGGGTTGCTGTATAACTTCAGCTTGCTGTGGTTCCTGGGTGGTTTTCTTTATCTCAGCCCCCGTTACAGTTATTCCGGTAAATTCAAATTCACCATCGAACGGAATACACTTACCATCTATGTTGGTACAGGTTTGTCCTTCGTAAATACCCTTTAACCGGAGATCCTTACCTAAAACCTTGATTGTTTGTCTGAATTCTCCGGTACCTTCGAAGACCTTGACAGCGCAATCAAAAATCTCATCATGTTTGTCTTTCGGGTTTATGGCCCGTAATCCACCAACCAGTTCATAGCTGGCATGCTTATCCAGTGTAACGGTGGTTAGCATTGGCCCGCAATCCGGATCAAAATCATTGGCATAGACATACCAGTTTCGGTCGATAGTAACTTTAAATATCAACTCCAGTTCTTCACCGGTTTTTACAGTTGTCTTTGACGGCATCCATGTCCATTTGGCCGGATTTAAAATCTGCGCCTCAGCATGAAGTGCCAAAACCAATAAAAGAAAGAGTGCGGTTTTCCTCATATCGTTAAGTATAAAGTGTTAGGATAACACCTGGAGCTGCAAAATAGTTGATCGGTCGCAGAGGTAATCATCAAATGGTGATAATTAAACCAAATCGGATGCTTAGTGCAAATAACGAAGCATCCCGATGGGGCTTCATGAAATAACAAACCACTCCTGTTAATCGTGTCAACAGGAGCAGGGTAAAATTTAATTTTTGGAATAGTGCTTATAGAATGAAACTATTGTTTCGATTCCCATCAGAAAATTCTTTACTCCATAATGTTCATTGGGTGAGTGAATGGCATCTGAGTCAAAGCCAAAACCCATCAATACTGTATCGAGACCTAATTCCTTTTTAAACAAAGCAACGATTGGAATACTTCCGCCATCGCGGGTAGGGATCGGAGCTTTACCAAATACTTCTTTAAACGCTGCGCTGGCTGCCCGGAAAGCATCCGAATCGGTAGGCGTTACAGCTGCTTCACCACCATGAAGTGCGGTAACTTTAACCTGTACTGATTTGGGTGCAATAGACAGAAAATGCCGGGTAAAAAGTTGCGTGATCTCCTGGTTATTTTGGTTTGGAACCAAACGCATCGAAATCTTCGCATAAGCCTTTGAAGGAAGCACAGTTTTCGCTCCTTCACCGGTATATCCGCCCCAGATTCCGTTTACATCCAGGGTTGGCCGAATGCCGGTACGCTCTAATGTGGTATATCCTTTTTCGCCTTGCACCTCCACAATGCCCAGTTCTTTCTTATAATTATCCAGGTTGAAAGGCGCCTTATTGATTGCATCACGTTCGGCCTGACTTAACTCTGCCACCTTATCATAAAATCCGGGAATGGTTACGCGACCGTTCTCATCGTGAAGCGAAGCAATCATTTTGCTGAGCACATTGATTGGGTTGGCAACGGCTCCGCCATAAACTCCGGAATGCAGATCGCGGTTTGGACCAGTAACTTCCACTTCAACGTAACTTAATCCGCGTAATCCAGCTGTAATTGATGGATGTTCCAGTGAAATCAAGGCGGTGTCTGAAATGAGAATTATATCGCTCTTCAGTTTTTCTTTATTCGCTTTAACAAAGTTCTCCAGGTTTTCAGAACCAACTTCCTCTTCGCCTTCAATCATAAATTTTACGTTGCAGGTAAGAGTCTTGAGTTTCATCATGGCCTCAAATGCCTTTACATGCATATAAACCTGTCCTTTATCGTCACACGAACCGCGGGCATAAATCTTTCCATCTTTAATCACCGGTTCAAATGGTGGGGATTCCCATAAATTCAGTGGATCGGGAGGTTGAACATCGTAATGACCATAAACCAGGATGGTAGGCAACGAAGGATTCACTATTTTTTCTGCATAGACAATTGGATGCCCTGGTGTTTCATGAAGCTCAGCTTTGTCAACTCCGGCTTCAATCAGTTTATTTTTTAAATATTCGGCAGCTTTTCGAACATCGGCTTTGTGGCGGCTGTCTGCACTAACGGATGGAATTCGGAGAAGATCAAACAGTTCATCCAAGAAACGCTGTTGATTCGATTCGATATAGTTTTTGATCATGATTGAAAAATTAAGTGGGTGAAATTAAGTCTTATTCCCCTACGGTAAAATAACTTCCAAGATGATTCTCCTCATGGGTCAGTCCATCACACAACTGATCTAACTCAGCATAAGACTGGGCAAAGGCTTCTTTAAAGCGCAAATAAGCCTGTTGTGATTTCCATCGGTCAATGGTCATAAAGTTGAGCTCTTCGCCTTCCAGTTGAAGCAAATCAGTTGATATATATTCGTTGGATTGCTGAAAAAGCCTGGCCCAGGTACCGTTGGAATTATAGTGCTCCCTGAATGTATGTATGCAATTTTGCTTAACCCGGTATGACCACAGGATAACGTACATCTTGTCAGCGTTAAACCTAAAGGAAAAGATCAAAATCCGTCATCATCTTCTTTCTTCTCCTTCTTTTTAATGGCTTTGGATTCGCCATATAAACTGTACGGAACATTTATACCCAGGTAGTCTTTACGAAAGCTGTTGACAAATTCAAGCGTTTCATCTTCCGTTCCGGGGATAAATACCATTTCACCAATTTTTGCTTTGCCGGAATTGGTGCGCTTGGCTACCGCAGTATTGAACTCATTATTGGAGGAATACAATAACATACGGTTATCTTCATAACCCACGTAATACCAGGATTCCGGAGATGCTTTGATAAAGACATTAAATACCGGCCCACCATCTTCGTTCTTTCTGAATTCCATGAATCCTTCAAACGAGGCGTTGATATCAGTACGGTTAATGTTGGAAAGCCCCAGATTACCTTCGCTGTAAAATGCCTTTTTCTTGGCCGACCACTTGAGATTAACATCGGCAAAGGTTAATGGCCGTGCAGTTTGAGGAATGGTTGCCAGTGAAACATATCCTTGTGAACTTTGCTTGTCGTATTCCTGGGCCATACGTTCACCAACTATATCCGAAATCTTGTAAAGCAACTCCGTAGGATCACCAATACCTTCCTCTGCGCCTTCGTTCTTGATT